>JACQHS010000071.1 GCA_016198915.1 Candidatus Omnitrophota bacterium | reverse complement strand
TCGTCGTTCCCTGCATGGTCATGCGGTAACTCACGCCCTGGAATTCCAGTTCGATGCCGCGGCGGTCGATCGCCCGAATGGTCGCGCCCGACACGGTCTCCCCAATCCCGTACACGCGGCCGTTGATGATGGTGGTCGGCACCGCCCCGCCCCAGAACACCCCTTGGAGGGCCAGGACAGGCGGCGGCTGGGGGGCTTGAGGCATGGACATCGCGGTTGCGTCAGTCGTCCTGGACATAGCCGCAGACTCCTCCGGAGGCAAGAGACTCTGCAGCGGGTCGCGCATCGCGGAGGCGGTATAGAGCGGCTCGGCGGCCGGCTGAGGAGTGGGGGAGGTCACCTCGAGAGACTGAAACGGCGCCTCCAGCCTCTTCAGATGCTCCGCCACGGCCGCCGTCAGCGGCTGCGATCTTGCCTGAGTCATGAGCTGGTCCGCACGGCCCACGCCCTTGCCAGCAACCTTGAGGCTGATCGCCAGCAGGAGGACCAGGGCAAGCAGAATGCCGGCCTTGACGGCGATCGGCGGCTTTGCAGTCATCGCGCAACGGGTGCAGCCGTGGGCCGCGTGTCGGCAAGTGTCAACGGCGGGACGTAGAGCGTGCTCAGGACGAGTTGGATCGTCCGCTCAGAGGAAGGATGGATGTCGCTTGCGCCAGACAGGTCTGCGCGATCGACGCGGATAAACAAGGCGCCGCGTTCGATGCGGTCGAGAAAGGCGCCCACCTGGTGGTAGGAGGCGGTCACCTGCAGGCTCACGCCAAGACGCGTCACGCCCTGGAAGTCCCTTGGAGGCTCAGGGACGATCCGGGTCACCTGCACCCCAACGTCATTCGCGACTGACACGACCTCGTTCACCAGCCATGAGGTATCGCCCTCGCGCGGCAGCCGTCGACGGTACGACTCGACGCGCTCCGCCAGTGCCGCCACATCCGCTTGGGCCTGGTAATCCGCTTGCTCGCGCGCAAGCTGCCGCGGATACTCCGCCAGCTTGACCTGCTGAGGACGATACACCATATGATACCCAAAGAAGCCCGCGAACGCAACGATAATCGCCCCAGGCAGTAACGTCTGTTTCATCTGCGTCATCACAGGGCTAACTCCTTCCGGCAATGCACTTGAAAGGTCCGGTACGTGTAGCGCTGCTTCGGCGTCGATTTGACGCTGATCTCTTGCAGTTGGACGGAGGAAAATCCTTCGGAGAAGGCCTTGTTGCGCTTCATCGTCTCCTCAAATTCGCGGATGGCCGACATTTCCGGCCCCTCCCCATCGAGGAAACATGCCCCCTGGAGGCTCAACATCGCTTGACTCTGTCCAGCGGCAGACAGCTCGTCCTGATAGCTCAACGAGGTCAGCCAGATGCCGTTTGGAACGGTGCGGGCGAGCGCATCCAGCTTGCTCGCCAGCGGTGTGCGTTCCTCGATGATGCGGTGCAGGAACGCCAGGTGATCCTCAAGACGCTGCCGCACCGGCTCAAGGTCCGCCTGGGAACGGCCGGCCAGTCCAAACCCCACCTCGGGGCGGCTGTGGACCGCCAGCTCCAGCCGGCGATGCTCCGACACCAGTTGCCGCGCACCGGCCATCCACATCAATGCGACCACCGCGACGGCCGCGGCAAGGCACAGGCCCAGGACCGGCCGGTTCATGGAGGCCAGCAACTTCGAGGCGCGCTCGAAGACAGGATGTCCAAGGAGCGCTTCTCGCGCAGTACTCGGCCTCGGCTGGGCGATGCGCCGCAGAAGATCGAACGGAGCCGACCGATCTGCCGCACGGAGTGCCAGCCCCACCGCTAACGCCAGCGATCCCCCCTCCGCTGACTCGACCGCGCAGCCAAGTCCTGCGGCAAGCTCCTGCCGCCAGCGAGTCACGAGCGTCGGCTCGCCGAACAGCAGGACGCGCTCAACCGGCGTGTCGGCGAACTCCCGCGCAAAGAATTCCATGGACAGCCGCAGCTCGCTGGCCAGACGCATCGCGCGGGGATCGGACGTCTCACTGGATTGGCTTGCGTCCGGTTCGGCGGTGAGCCGCACTTCGCGGGCCAGATAGACTTTGCCCTCGCGGACAATCGCGATGTGCGCCGAGTCGCCGGTGATGTTCACTGCCGCCGCGGCGCGCTGGGGTGGCTGCTGCCGTGCCCGCTGCACCGCGCGGGCGAGGCTGACGCTGCACGGTTCGATGCAGAGGGGTTCAAGGCCGGCAGCCCTCAATGATTCCTGAATGCGCAGCAGCGCGGCCCGCTCGACCGCGGCAAAGATGACGGTGATCTGCTTGTCCGACCGCGGCACGACCGCGTAGTCCCACACGAGGTCAGTCAGCTTAAACGGCAGGTACTTGCGCGCTTCAAACTGGACCGCCGTATCCACTTCTGACCGCGGAATGGGAGGAATGGAGAAGGCGCGCAGGAGCACGTCCTGCGGCGGCAGGGCTACGGCCACGCGCTTGGCCGTGATGCCGGCCGTGCCCATCGCGCTGCGAATCGCCGCAGCGAGGTTGCCATCCGCCACAGCGGCCCGCGCGGACTTCACGACCTTCGTCCCGCCCAGCCCGCGGGCCAGTTGGACCACCTCGACCGCGTCGTGCCGGAGGACGAGGCCAACAAGAGCGTTCGCCATCGTTTATTGCCCCTCACCTACAGTGCCTTCGCGTGGTTTTCCAT
>JACQHS010000067.1 GCA_016198915.1 Candidatus Omnitrophota bacterium | reverse complement strand
GCAGGGCACCGGACAGTTGAAAACGGTGGACCAAGATGTCTACAATATCGCCAAGATCTTTTTCGGGTGATCTCATGGCGAACTCCGCAGATCCGGTCGCCGCCACGCTGGAAGAAACCGCACGGCTGCACGCCGAGTTGCCGAACGCCCAGCGCGCGCGCATCGCCGACGCCGCCGCGATGATGGCCGCGGCCCTGAAGGCCGGTCGGAAGATCATCTGGTTCGGCAACGGCGGCTCCGCGACGCAGAGCCAGCACATGGCGGGGGAATTCGTCGGCCGATTCCAGCGGGAACGGCGCTCGCTGCCGTCAATCTCCCTGACGGAAAACATGGCGAGCGTCACGGCGATCGGGAACGACTACGCGTTTGCGCAGATCTTTTCGCGGCAGCTGGAAGGTCTGGCCCAGCCGGGCGACGTGGCCATCGGCCTGTCCACCTCAGGAAACTCGCCGAATGTCATTGAGGCACTGCGCACAGCCAAGGGATTGAAGGTGCAGACCATCGGGCTCACCGGCGGCACGGGCGGACAGATGGTAGCACTCTGCGACATCTGCATCTGCGTGCCCTCCACGGTGACCGCCCGCGTTCAGGAAGTCCACCTCACCATCGGCCACCTCCTCTGCGCCTTGGTGGAAGATGCCCTCCCTGCCAAATAGCCGTCGTAAACTGCTCTCGCTCTCGGCGCTCTCGCGCGCCGCGCGCCGCGCGAGAACTCGCGGCGAGCGGATCGTGTTCACCAACGGCTGTTTCGATCTCCTGCACGCCGGGCACGTGACGCTGCTGGAGCGTGCCAAGCGGCATGGCGATCTGCTGGTCGTCGGGCTCAACAGCGACCGCTCCGTGCGCGCCCTCAAGGGGCGGGGACGTCCTCTTGTGCCCCAGCGCGATCGGGCGCAGCTGCTGGCGGCGCTGGCCAGCGTGGACTACGTCGTCATCTTCGATCAGCCGACGCCCTCGCGCGTCATCATGCGGCTGCTCCCGGATGTCCTGATCAAAGGGGCCGATTGGGCGGCGGGCGCGATCGTCGGGGCGGAGGCGGTGCGGCGCGCCGGCGGACGGGTCATCCGCCTGCCATTGGTGAAGGGGCGTTCGACCTCCCAGCTCATCGCCCGGATTCGATCGCGATGACCTCACCGATGAAGCGGTCCGTCTTGCGCATCGTCGACGCCAATGCGAATCGGGCGCTGGAGGGCCTGCGCGTCGGCGAAGACATCGTCCGCTTTCATCTGGAAGACGCCCGGGCGTTCCGCCGTCTGAGAACGCTGCGTCACGCCGTCGCCCGGACCGTCACGCGGCTGCCGGTGGGGACGGTTGAGCTGGTCCGATCGCGTGACAGCGGCCGCGATCCGGGCCGGCGCGCGCCGGCGTCCCGCATCGCTTCGCTGGAGCGGCTGCTCCTCATCAATCTCCAACGGACGAAGGAATCATTGAGAGCGCTGGAAGAGTGCGCCCGGCTCGTCGCACCCTCCCAGACGCCTGAGTTTCAGCGCCTGCGGTTCCGCACCTACGAGGTGGAACGTGATCTCCTTATCAAAGTGTCGGCTCTACGTCATCATTGATCGGGCCGCGTCGGGCGGCCGGGATCTTGCGGACGTGGCGGCGGCGTCAATCCGGGGGGGTGCCGACGTCCTGCAGTTCCGCGATAAAACGGCTTCGGCCCGAGCGTTCATGAAAGAGGCCGAGCGCCTCCTGTCTGTGGCGCGGCGCGCGGACGTCCCGTTGATCATCAATGACCGCGTGGACATCGCCTGCGCCGTGGGCGCTGACGGCGTCCATCTCGGGCAGGACGACCTGCCGCTGGCGGCGGCGCGGCGCGTCCTGGGCCCCGGACGCCAGATCGGCCGATCCACCCACAGCCTCGAGCAAGCGCGCGATGCCGAAGCGGAGGGGGCTGATTATCTCGGGTGCGGCCCAATTTTTCAGACACCGACCAAGCCCGACGCTGGCAGCGTCGGCACCGAGCTCATTGGGCGGGTCATGGACGCGGTCCGCCTGCCCGTGGTGTGTATCGGCGGCATTGACCGCGGCAACCTCGCCGCGGTGCTTGAGGCCGGGGCCGACCGGGTGGCTGTGGTCCGCGCCGTCTGCGCCGCTGCCGACCCTGAATCCGCCGCCCGCGAGTTAAAGCAGACCCTGGAACAATTCCATGCGCGGGTATAGCACAGTGGCAGTGCACCAGCTTCCCAAGCTGGCCACGCGGGTTCGATTCCCGCTACCCGCTGGTTGCTCACCGATGAGATCAACCGCCTGGGCGTTGTGTTTGGTTTTTGTTTCCGGCTGCGCCACGACGTTACCCCCGCAGGCGTTCCCGCCGACGCAGGGCATTCCGTCGCTCAGCGGCTCCTATCATGTCGTCCGCCGCGGGGAAACCCTGTGGCGGATCGCGCGCTCCTACGGTCTCAGCGTTGAACGCCTCGCGGCCGTCAACCGTCTGCCCAGCGCCCGTCAACTGGCCGTGGGACAGCGGCTCTTCATCCCTCTGCCGGCGGAATCCGGACAGTTCCTTTGGCCGGTCCGCGGGTCCACCACCGCCGCAAGTCACGCGATTGCGATCAGAGCACCCAGCGGAAGCCTGGTACGCGCCTCGCGCAGCGGCCGAGTGGCGGTCGCAACCCAGCGGCTCAACGGAGTGGGGAAAACCGTGATCCTGGACCACCTGGATGGCTACTACACGATCTACGGCGGATTGGAGCAGCTGTTCGTCAGCCCCGGCGCCTCGGTGAGGCAGGGCCTCCCGGTCGGCAGCCTCGGGTCGAGAAGCCTGCATTTCGAAGTCCGTTACGGCGTCGAACCAAAATCCACGCTGGCCCTCCTGCCGAAGGAATAGATGCCCTCGCGCATTGATTTGCGTCCCGACCTCACCCGGCACCTGCATCAGCGTTTCCAAGCGTTCCGGGAAGGGTTTCGCCACAACCTCGCCCTCGTGGGACCGCCGGGCAGCGGCAAAACGTACAAGCTCCAGCAGTTGCTGCAGGAGCAGCCGGCCGGCTGCCTGGTGATCTACTGCCCCCTGTATCGGGAATCGTGCCGAAGCTTTCTCCAGCGGTTTGCGGCCACCATTCTGCAGGCTGGGTCGACGCAACCGCTGCCCAAGACGACGGCGGCCGTCCAGCCGCTTGAGGAGTTGATCGCCAGACGGCTCTACGGTGAGGCGTTTAACCGCACGCTCGATGCGATCCCCCTGCTCATCGAGGAGTGCCAGCGGCCCTGCATTCTCATCCTGGATGAGTTCCTCTTTCTCGAGGAGTTGGGGCTGGGGCACGCGTTCCACGAGCTGGGCAAGCGCGTGATGACCTGGCCTACGACGCTCTTCGTGCTCGCCAGCTCCTCGCCGTTTCGCGCGCGGGCCATCCTTCGAGAGCGCCTGCAGCTGCTGTTCGGACAATTCGAGCTCATCGCGTTGGAGCCGCCGGATCCACAGCACGCGGCGGCCTGGGTTCAGCAGGAATTGGGGATCCTCAAAGGCGCCAAGGCGGTCAGTCCGTTTCTCATCCGGTGGCTGGGGGCGCATCCGTGGTATCTCTCGGTGTTCCTGAAGCGGCTCAAGGAGCTGCTGGTGCTCCGTCAGTCTCGGGAGGTGACCGCCGCGTTCTTCGTCCAAACCGCATGGGATGTGCTGGGCAGCCCGGAGGGCCTGCTGCATCAGTGGTGCGCGTCGCGCACGGAGCCGCTCGCCTACACGCGCCCGGGAACGAGGGCGATCGAAGTCCTCATTGAGATCGCATCGGGCGCCCGCACGATGACCGAGATCGGCAAGCGCATAGGCCGCTCCGGCCTTCCCGGAACCTTGCAGCTGCTCCTGGAGCAGGATCTGGTGCAGCGCAAGGGGATGTGCTGGGTGATCCCGGATCCGGTCCTGCGCTGCTGGCTCGCGGCGGTGCTGCCCGCACAGCGCAGCGGCAGCTTGGCCGGCGAAGGCGCGCTGCGCGCGCGGTTCGAAGAGTACCTGTCAAGCACCTGGAGCCAGTGGATCCAGACCACGCAGTTGTCGTTCCCGGAACAGGTGACGCGGCTCTTGACCAGCTTTCGCGATGACACAGTGTCGCTGGATTCAAAGACCGGGCGGCTCCAGCGGTTTTCCACGGTGGCCGTCCAGCGCCCGGCCGAGGCGAAAGGGTCGGCCGTCTATCTGATCGCGGAGGGCGAGGGCCGGCGGTGGTGCTGTACGGTGCAGGAAGGATTGGTGGATGAGCCCATGATCGCCCGCTTCGAGGCGTTCTGCCGCACGCAAAGTCCGCGGCCGTCTCGAAAGATCGTCATCTCGCGGCGCGGGGTGGACGGCAACGCGCGGCTGCTCGCGAAAGCGAAGAACATGTGGGTGTGGGCCGCTGACGATCTCGAGGTCCTGCTGGATTTGTACAGATGACGGCCTACCAACAGCTGTGGGCTCCCTGGCGGAACGCCTACATCTCACAGGTCAGATCGCGCGGCGAGGGGCGCCGCTGCATCTTCTGCACGGCGAAACGCTCGCGGGCCGACCGCCGGCATCATGTCGTGGCCCGCGGCCGATGGGTGTTCGCCCTTCTGAACCGTTTTCCGTACAATAACGGCCATGTGATGGTTGCGCCCTATCGGCACGTTGGCACGCTGCGAGACATCCGAACGGCGGAGTGGGACGAGCTGTTGAAGATGCTGCGGGACGTGACGCGGCGGTTGGACCGGACCCTGCGGCCCCACGGCTTCAACCTCGGCGTGAATCTGGGCCGGATCGCCGGCGCAGGCATTCCCGGCCATCTGCATGTCCACCTTGTCCCGCGGTGGCAGGGAGACACCAATTTTATGCCGGTCCTCGCGGGCGCCAAAGTGGTCTCGCAGTCGTTGGATGATCTCTACACGCTGCTCACACGCCCGAGACGCCGAGAGCGCTGATGCTCCCTGATGCGTCACTGAGTCCCACGACGACCCGTGAAGAGCTGGAGGCGCGGGAAGAGCAGTGGCTGTCCCCGTACGCGATGAAGAGCCGGCAGACGCGGGGACGCCAGCACCACGAACCGGAAGACCTCTTCCGGACCGTCTACCGGCGCGACCGCGACCGCATCGTGCACTCGACCGCGTTCCGCCGCCTTGAGTATAAGACGCAGGTCTTCGTCAACCATGAGGGGGATTACTACCGCACCCGGTTGACCCACACGCTCGAGGTGGCGCAGATCGCGGTCTCCGTCGCCCGCGTGCTGCGGTTGAATGAAGATCTGGTGGATGTCGTGGCACTCGCCCACGACATCGGGCATCCGCCGTTCGGCCATGCCGGCGAGGACGCGCTCCGAGCGCTGATGGCGGAGCAGGGAGGGTTTGACCACAACATCCAGGGCCTGCGCATCGTGGATCTCCTCGAGGAACGTTACCCCGGCTTCCCCGGGCTCAACCTGACGTGGGAGGTACGGGAAAGCATCAATAAGCACCGCACTCCTTATGACCACCCGGATCTGCAGATTGCGCTGGATCCCACGCTGTCCCCCTTGTTGGAGAGCCAGATCGCGGATATCGCCGACGAAATCGCCTATGATAATCATGATCTCGATGACGGGCTCACATCGGGTATCCTTAAAGAGGAAGACCTCAGCCGCATCGCTCTGTGGCAGCAGGCCCGGGACAGCGTGGAGTCACAGCGGCCGCCGATGAATCCTGAGATCCGCAAGTACCAGATCATCCGCACGCTCATCAACCAGCAGGTCACCGATTTGGTCCAGGCCACCGTGCAGCGCCTCACCCACGCCCGCATTGGTTCGGTTGACGAGGTGCGGGCCTGCCGCGAGCGGCTGGTGACGTTCAGCGATGAGATGCAGCGGCTCCGTGATCCCCTGAAACAGCTGCTGTGGACTCAGCTCTACCACCACTACCGCGTCGTGCGCATGGCCGATAAGGCCAAGCGCTTCATCGGCGAGCTGTTCCATCTTTATGTGAAGAAGCCGGAGCAGCTGCCGAAGACCACCCGCTCGCGCATCGAGCGCGGCGAAGAGCCCCGCCGTGTCGTGTGCGACTACATTGCGGGGATGACGGACCGGTATTGTCTGGAGGAGTATAAGAAGCTGTTCGACCCGTTCGAACGCGTGTAGCCGTTGTTCACACAAGCGGAGAAGACCATGCGTCAGCTGGTGCTAGGTGTCGCGGTGCTCATCGTGGTCACCGGGTGCGGTGGGAGGAAAAGCTCGCTGCTGCTGGAGCGAAACGCCCGCGGCCCGATCGACGAAGCGCT
>JACQHS010000063.1 GCA_016198915.1 Candidatus Omnitrophota bacterium | reverse complement strand
TACTGGGGCACGCCCATCGCCATGTTCTATTGCGACAAGTGCAAGGAGCCGCTCAAAGACAAAGCGGTCTTCAAGCACGTCGAAGAGCTTTTCCGGAAGCACGGCAGCAGCGTTTGGTTCGAAAAAGACGCGAAAAACATTTTGCCGACGGACGCCAAGTGCGGGAAATGCCAGAACACCTCATTCCGGAAAGAAGAGGACATCCTCGACGTGTGGTTTGATTCGGGCGTGTCGTGGGCGGCGGTGCTCCGCGACCGCATGGGCCACGCGGAGCGGAAAAACGTCATGTATCTGGAAGGCTCGGACCAGCACCGGGGCTGGTTCCAGGTCTCGCTGATCCCGTCGGCCGCGCTGCGCCATCAGCCGCCGTATCAACAGGTCCTCACCCATGGCTTCGTGATGGATGGGGAAGGGCGCAAGATGTCGAAGAGCCTCGGCAACGTCATCGCCCCCCAGGATGTCATGGCGCGCTACGGCGCGGACATCCTGCGGCTGTGGGTGGCCTCCTGCGATTACCGGGAAGATGTGCGGATTTCCGAAGAGATCCTCAGCCAGACGGCGGAAACGTACCGGAAGATCCGCAACACCTTCCGCTACCTGCTGTCTAACCTCTCCGATTTCAATCCGGGCCGCGACGGGACCCCGACGCCGGAATCGTTTCCTGAGCTGGATCGCTGGGCCAGCGAACGCGCACGCCAGGTGTGGGAGCAGGTGACGGCGGCGTACGAAGCGTACCAATTTCACGAGGTCCTGCGGACCACCTACCAGTACTGCGTCCTGGACCTCTCCGGCTTTTACCTGGATGCGCTGAAGGACCGGCTGTACACCGAGGCCTCAGCGTCGCTGAAACGGCGCTGTGCACAAACCACCCTCTATGCTATACTACACCTCCTTGTCAAGGCGCTCGCGCCCATCCTTGCGGTGACCACCGAAGAAGTCTGGCAGACCATGCGCAAGGCGCAGTGGGTGAGCGAGCCGTCCGTGCATCTGGCCTCGTGGCCTCAAGCGCCAGACGCGGGGCTGGATGAGGCGGGACGGCAGCGCTGGGCGGCCTTTCGTGCGATTCGGGACGTCGTGATGAAGGCGCTCGAGGAAGAGCGGATCAAGCGCATCATTGGCAGCCCCTTGGAAGCGCAGGTGACGCTCGTCGTCGATGATCCAGGACTCCGGCAGCTCTGCGAGACCCACCGGGAGACGCTGGCCGAGGCGTTTGTCGTCTCGCGCGTCAACGTGCAGACCAATGGGACCACCGCCGCCTCTGGCCGGGCCGTGCCAGGCCTTGTGGACGTCAAAGTCGAGCGCGCTCCCGGCGGCAAGTGCGAGCGGTGCTGGAAGCATCTGACGAGCGTCGGAGCCCAGCCTGAGCATCCGCAGCTGTGCGAGCGATGCGTCAGCGTCGTCAGCACCCCAACGAAGGATACGCCATGGCCTTGAGCCGATCTCAATTGAAGCAGTTCCGGCAGATGCTGCTCACTGAGCGCGCCAAATTCGCCGGAGAAATCAAAGCGATCGCGCAGGAAACGTCGAAGAGCCCGCGGGAGGCGTCGGGGGACTTGTCCGCCTACACCGTGCACATGGCGGACATGGCGGCCGATGCGTATGAGCGCGAAGTGTCCATGAATATCATTTCCAGCGAACAGGAGGTCCTCTATCAAATTGACGATGCCCTCAAGCGCATGGAGGAGGGCGCCTACGGCACCTGCCAGCAATGCAACAAACCCATCACGATGAGCCGCTTGAAAGCCGTCCCCTACGCTTCGCTGTGCATCCAGTGCCAGCGGGACAAAGAGCGAAAGAACAAACGCTAAGCCCACCCCCTCTCCTTCCCAAGGCCGCCGCGATGAGCGCGTTGCTCGTGGCGGCGGATCAGCTCACGAAATTCCTGGTGGTCACCGCGTTCCTTCCCGGGCAGCGTGTGGTGGTCGGCCACCCGTTCTTTCACCTGACGTACGTCCAAAATACCGGGGCGGCGTTCGGGCTGCTCAAAGGGCAGCAAACGCTGTTCATCCTCATGTCCGTCTTCGTGATGGGGTATCTGGTGCGGGAGTTTCTCATCCGTCCCGTGATGACCGCGCGGGTGTTCTGGGGATGTGCGCTGATTCTCGGCGGTGCTACGGGAAACGTGATTGACCGCCTGCGGCTGGGGTATGTCATCGATTTCATCGGGGTGGGTCTCTGGCCGCTCTTTAACGTCGCCGACGCCGCGATCACGATCGGCATCGGGCTGTTGCTGTGGCATTCGTTGCGGCGCAAGCACTCCTGATGCAGCGCATCCTCTTTCAGTGGGGTCCGGTGACAGTCTACACGTACGGGGTCATGCTGGTCGCGGCGTTTTTGACCGCGACGTGGGTGGCCAGCCGCGCCGCCCAACGACTGCCCCCGGGACGCGCAGTCCTGTCTTCTTCCCAAATCGTTGACCTCTTCTGTCTCGTCATGCTCAGCGGGGTGCTGGGGGCGCGGCTGTTCTTCGTCGCGCAGCACTGGAAGGTGTACCTGCATCAGCCGCAGGAAATTCCGGCGATCTGGCACGGCGGCTTGGTGTGGTATGGGGGGTTCCTGGGGGGGCTGGCGAGCATCGTGTTCTACCTGCGCCTCCACCGTATCTCACTGCTCCGCGGGATGGATCAGGTCGCTCCCTTCGTCGCGCTCGGCCACGGCATCGGGCGGATCGGCTGCTTCTTGAACGGTTGCTGCTACGGCAAGGTGTCGCACGCGTGGTGTTCCGTGACCGGCGCGGACGGCCAGCCGCGCCTCCCCACGCAGCTGCTGGAAAGCGCGTCGCTCTTTGTGCTCTACCTTGTGCTGCGCCGTCTCCAAGAACGGCGGGCTTCGGCCCCTGCCGGCTGGCTGTCAGGCGTCTACCTCATGAGCTACGCGGTCATCAGAATGGGGATCGAGTTCCTGCGGGGAGATCAAGTGGTGGTCTGGGCCGGCCTGACGCTGCAGCAGCTCCTCAGCATCGGGGTGCTCTTCGCGGGGGTGACGCTGGTCAGACCTCGTCAGCGAAACCATGGCGCGTGAGTATCAGTTCGCCGTCGGACCACGGGAAGCGGGGATGCGGCTTGACCGCTACCTCGTGCGACGCCTGCCGGATGCCGTCTCGCGAAGTCTGATTCAGCGGGTGGTGCGCGACGGTGCGGTGACCATCGGCGGGCGTCCGGTGAAGGTCCACTACAAGCTGCACCGCGGGGAGGTGGTATTAGCGCGCGTGGCTCAGCTGCCCAGCGCTCCTGCGGATGCTGTGCTTACGCCGCAAGCGATCCCGTTAGAGGTGGTGTTTGAAGATCATCACGTCCTCGTGGTGAATAAACCCGCGGGTCTGGTGACGCATCCGGCGCCGGGTCATTGGAATGGGACGCTGGTCAATGCGATTCTGTGGCATCTAGAGCAGCAACAAGCGACAAGCAACAAGCGACAAGGGCTGCCAAGGGCGGGGATTGTGCATCGGCTGGATAAGGACACGTCGGGACTGTTGATCGTGGCGAAGACGCCGGTCGCCCATCACGCGCTGTCCAAACAGATGAAGGCCCGGATGATCCGACGGCGTTATTTGGCGGTGGTGGAGGGACACGTCCCCATGGATGAGGGCACGGTGAATGCGGCGATCGGCCGGCACGCGACGCACCGCAAGGAAATGACGATCCGTCATCTGGGCGGCCGTGGCGCCGTCACGCATTATCGCGTTCTCAAGCGATTTCCTGCTCAAGGCTCTAGGCTCAAGGCTGAAGGGGTTGGCCTAGAGCCTAGAGCCTCGAGCCT
>JACQHS010000068.1 GCA_016198915.1 Candidatus Omnitrophota bacterium | reverse complement strand
TTCCAGGGGGATCCCATCGGTCGAATGAAAACGCCCGAATTCAAACGGCAAGGAGAACTGCTCCCGCGAGACGGTGACCGGCAGACGCGGCAGGACGGTGTTGCGGAGGAACAGCACGGCGGCGAAGACCCAGACCCAGAAGACCGTGAGAAAGACAATCTCCAGCGCGAGCACGGCGGGGTGCCTGTTACTTGACAAGGCTGCCAGCGCGAATCGATCGTTCGGGGCCCACGAGGACGATCGCGGAGCCGTCCGAAGCGGCCAGGACCATGCCTTGGCTTTCGACGCCGCGAAGCGTGGCGGACTTTAGATTGGCGACGACCACGACGGATTTGCCGACGAGCTCTGACGCCTGGTAGGATCCTTTGATGCCGGCGATCACCTGCCGGGAAGTGCCGTCACCCAGATCGACGGTGAGCACGAGCAGCCGGTCGGCGTTGGGGTGATCCGCAGCAGCGGTGATCACGCCGATCCGCAGCGCCAGCCGTCGAAACTCCTCAACGGACACCACGTCGGGCACAGTTGCGGGCTGCGGCGTTGCAGGCGGCAGGCTCTTCCCTTCTTCGCTCATGACGTCGGAGCGGGGGTCAGGACCGGGGCTTCTTGCGGGGGGACCATGGTGATCGCGGTCCAAGGACAGATCTTTTCGCAGAGCCAACAGCCGATGCACTTGGGTTGGTCGATGATGCAGGTCCTGCCGATTTCCGGCAGCTCCGGGCCGGGTACGGTGTCGATGCAGTCCACCGGGCAAACGGCGATGCACACTTCGCAGCCGGTACAGCTGTCCGGATTGATCAGCGCCTTGGGCCGGCCTTTTCTTGGCTGGGGTGCTGCACCCGCCATGACTACGCTTTCGCCCCCTGCTTGAGCCGTTCCGCCACCAGCTGGCTGACCAGCTTGCCGTCCGCAGCACCCGCCGCTTTCTGCATGACGAACTTCATGATCTGTCCTTGATTCGGGCCGGCGGATTGCACCGCCTCATCGATCAGCTGCTTCAACGCCTCCGGCGAGAGCTGCTGCGGCAGGTAGGCATTCAGGATCGCGAGCTCTTCCGTCGCCTGATCCATCACATCCTGACGGCTGCCTTTCTTCGCAGCCTCCAGCGTCTCCCGGCGCTGCTTGACCTGCTGGCTCAACACCTGGATCATCTCTGCATCGTCCAGCGTCTCCTTGCGCTTCTCGATCGAGACGCGTTGGATCGCCGCCTTGATAAGGCGCAGCGTGTCGACCCGTCGCTGCTCGCGCGCCTTCAAGGCGATCTTAT
Organism: Candidatus Omnitrophota bacterium; assembly: GCA_016198915.1. Classification (GTDB taxonomy): domain Bacteria; phylum Omnitrophota; class Gorgyraeia; order Aquiviventales; family Aquiviventaceae; genus JACQHS01. The sequence continues at coordinate 1,036 of JACQHS010000068.1, read as the reverse complement.
AGTCGGCTTCTATCCGCTCGGTGAGTGTGGCCATGCCCCTCTCATTGGTTGTCTGTCCATGCTAGTGTAGCGGAGTTTTACAGCCGCTTCAAGCGCGGCCGACGGGCCGCTTCATGAAGCGTATCCCAGCTGGCGCAGTACCCGCGGATCGCTGCGCCACTCGGCGGCGACTTTCACCCAGAGCTCAAGGTGGACCTTGCGTCCCAGGAACCGCTCGAGCTCCCGCCGGGCTTCCTGGCCGATGCGTTTGAGCATGAGGCCTTGCCGGCCGATCACAATCGCTTTCTGTCCAGGACGCTCGACCAGGATGGTGGCGCGCACTGCCGTAATACGCTCCTGCTCAATGACCTCGTCCACCAGCACCGCGACCGTATGGGGAATTTCCTGGCGCGTCGCCAGCAGGATCTGCTCACGCACCAGCTCTGCGATGAGCTGGCTGGGGGTTTGATCCGTCCGATCCTGCGGTTCGTACCATTGCGGGCCTTGCGGCAGACGGGAGATGATGCATGCCAGCAGCACATCCATCTGATCGCCTCTCAGCGCCGAGACCGGGATGCACTCTTCAAACAACTTGGTCTTCGCGCACATCTCCAAGAGGGGAAGGAGGCGGGGCTTCTTCACCACATCCACCTTGTTGATCGCCAGGAGGCAGTGTTGCGTGGCGCGGTTCCCTGCCCTGCCCCCGGACAGCGCCTGTCGAAGACGGGCGAAGAGCCGTTCATCGTCCTCTCTCACGCCGACGCGGCCGTCAACGACGGCCACCAGGACGTCGGCTTCGTCGATCACCGATTTGGCGACTTCCTGCATATAGCGTCCGAGCGTGTGCTGCGGGGTGCACAGGCCTGGCGTGTCGAGGAACATGACCTGGGCGTCCTCTCTCGTCAGCACCCCGAGGACGCGGTGGCGGGTGGTCTGCGGCTTGGACGAGACGATGGAAATTTTTTCGCCGAGATAGTAATTGAGCAGGGTGGATTTCCCCACATTGGGCCGTCCGACGATGCCGACGAATCCCGACCGGTAGCCGGTGTGCGGTGGG
>JACQHS010000066.1 GCA_016198915.1 Candidatus Omnitrophota bacterium | reverse complement strand
TCAGTGGCCAGTGGTCGGTGGTCAGTGGGCCAAGACGACCCACTAATCACTGACCACTAATCACTGACCACTCCAAGGATATCTCCTACTTTAATAGGGTGTCCCGCGAGAAATTCTCGCACACCCATGCGGCGCTTGCCGGCAGGCTGCACCTCTCGAATGATCAGCGTTCCCTGCCCGGCAGCAACCGCCAGCGAGTCGGCCGTCACGTCAACCACCGTGCCGGGGACCGCCTTCTGTGCGCGGTGTTCGCCAAGGCCGGCCGACACAATTTTCAGGGAGCCGCCGCGCCACGCTGTCGCAGCACCGGGCCACGGCACGGTCGCGCGCACCAACCGCTCGATGACCTCGGCGGGTTTCTGCCAGTCAATCTCGCCCTGCGCCTTCGTCAACTTCGGGGCAAGACTCGCGCGCGATTCGTCTTGGGCGTGGACGCGGATGCGGCCTGCGGCCAACATCTCCAGCGTGCGCAGCAACGTTTGTGCGCCGCACCGCGCTAAACGAGCCGTGAGCGTGTGCGCGTCTTCGCCCGCCTCAATCGGAACCGTCTCCTGCAAAAGCAGTTCACCGGCATCCAACCGTTTGTTCAGCTTGAAGATCGAAACACCGGTTGTTGCTTCCCCGTTGAGAATCGCCCACGCGACCGGGGCGGCCCCGCGGTACTTCGGCAGGAGCGACGGGTGCACCCCCAGCATGCCTTGAGTGGGCAGCGCCAACACCTCTTGAGGGATGAGCTGGCCGTACGCGGCGACCACCCCGACCTCGTGCGGTAACCCTTGAAACAACGCCGCCGCCAAACGCTCGGGCTGCATCAACGGCAGGCCCAGGCGCGCCGCCGCCCGTTTCACCGGTGAGGGCGCAACACCCAGGCCGCGACCGCGCGGGCGGTCAGGCTGGGTGACGCACATGACGACCGTCTGACTGCTCGCCGCGGCCGCCAACGCCTCAAGACTGGGCACGGCGAATTCCGACGTCCCAAAAAAAATTACACGCATAGGAATCGGGACATTTCTATTTTCGCTTCTGGATCCGATGGCGAAAATAGAAACGTCCCGTGAGGCGGCAGCGGCGCCACCACGATATCCGATCGATGAAAAGCTGCCCCTGCAGATGATCCATCTCGTGTTGCAGCACGATCGCCATCAACCCCTCGGCCTCGATCGCCAGCGGCTCTCCTGCCGGATCCTGGCCCCTGAGCCGCACGCGGGAAGCGCGCCTGACCCGCTCCCACACATCGGGCACGCTCAGGCACCCTTCGACGACCGCCGCCCGTCCCTCGGCAGACTCCAGCACGGGATTGACCACGACGACTTCTCGACCCCGCTCCTGCGAGGGGTTGGCGATGAACAGCTGGAGGTCCTGCCCGATCTGCGGAGCCGCCAGGCCGATCCCGTCATTCGCGTACATCGTCTCAATCATGTCGCGCGCCATGCGCTGAATGTCGTCGCCGAAGACTTCCACGAGTCGCGCCGGCCGCCGCAGCACCGGGTGCGGCGCAACGCAGAGCGGACGGACACTCATGTCATGCCTTGCCATCCATCACGCGTGCTATTCTAGCACAGAGTTTCGTTCCACCTCTCTGTGGCTCTGTGGCGCTTCTGTGGTTCTGTGGTATCATGATGCTCCGATGCCAGCCGCTGCCATTCCGACTGATCTTCAGCCGTATTTCGATAAGGGGATCCAGGCGTACACGCAGGGCAGTTACGAGTACGCCGTCGACTTGCTCACCTTCGTCCTCAAACAGGCTCCGGATGCGACCGAGGCCCGGCGGTATCTGCGCCTGGCGGTCCAAAAACAGTTCGCCGGCAATCCGCCTTCGACGCTGTCCCAGCTGAGTCTGGGGCTGCTGACGCTGCCGATCCGGTGGTGGGCCGTCTTCCTGGAACTCCAGGGCAAGCACGCCCAGGCGACGAATCTCTATGAACGGCTCCTCCACGTGGCACCCCGCTCGCGGGCGCTGTTGATGCGCATGGCGATGACGCTGACCCGCAGCGGCCTGGAGGACGCGGCCCTGCAAACCTACGAGGAGCTCCTCGCCATCGACCCGAATCATCTCGGCGCGCTGCGCAAACTGGCCCGCTTGGCGATGAAGCGCGGCAATGATCCGCAGGCGCGCCAGTGCTTCGAGCGGATCCTTCACCTGCACCCCGGCGATCTCGAGGCCCAGCAGAGCCTCCGCAACCTCGACGCCCTCGGCACCATCAAGAAGGGTTTTTCTGCCTAAAGCGGATCGACGTCGACGGTGACGGGCATTCCCCGAAACCGCCGCCCCGGCTGCAGCGTCCGCCGCAGCACTGCGATCATCGCACCCAGCGTCCGTCCCTTGAGGATGACGCACATCCGATAGGACCGGCGCAGCCGGGGAATCCGGTGGGGGGCCGGGCCCAGCAGCGTGACGCGCCGGCGCGCGGCCGCCCGAGCCGGCACCATTCGCGCTGGCGAGGAAGTGCCGCGCGTCGCTGGACGCGCGGCCGTCCGTTTGAGCGCTGCCGCCAGGGCGCTGGCCGCTTCCATCACCCGCTGACGCGATGAGCCGTGCAGCGTCAACTCAATGAGACGCACAAACGGCGGCAGTCTCAGGCGGCGCCGCATCCGGATCTCTTCCGCATAGAAGCGCTGGTAGTCATGATGCCGCGCGGCCTCGATGGCGTAGTGGGTCGGGCAATAGGTTTGAATCAGCACGCGTCCGGGCCGCTCGCCGCGCCCCGCCCGTCCAGCCACCTGGGTCAAGAGATCAAACGTCCGCTCGCCGGCGCGGAAATCCGGCAGATTGAGCGCCGTGTCCGCGGAGACCACCCCGACGAGTGTCACCTGAGGGAAATCGAGCCCCTTGGCGATCATTTGGGTGCCCACTAACATGATGACCTGCCGCGCCTTGAACGCGTCGTACAGCCGGCGGTGGCTCTCGCGGCGCTTGGTCGTATCGGCGTCCATCCGGGCGATCGACTCAGCGGGAAACAGCCGATGGAGCTCGGACTCCACCCGCTCGGTGCCGGTCCCGCGAAACCGCAGGTACCCTTTTTGGCACTGGGCGCAGAGCTCAGCCGGCGGCTGGTGGAAGTTGCAGTAATGGCAGACGAGCTCGCCGCGAGCCGCATGGAAGATGAGCGGCACGGAACAGCGGCTGCAGCGAACGACCGTCCCGCAGGCCGGGCATTGCACGATGCGGGAAAAGCCGCGGCGGTTGAGCAGCAGCATCACCTGCTCATCGCGCTCGACCGCTTCCTGGATCGACCGCTGGAGCCGGTCCGACAGCGGCGACATCCGGTGCCGCCGCGCCAGCTGCTCCCGCATATCGATGATCTCGACCTTTGGCAGCTCGCGGCCCTCCACGCGCTCCGGCAGGGTCACCAGCCGATCCGCGCCCTTCGTCGCCGCGTAGTAGCTCTCCACGGATGGCGTGGCACTGCCCAGCAGCACCACGGCCCCGCCGAGCTTGGCCCGAGCATGCGCCACTTCACGAGCGTGATAGCGCGGGGTGTCTTCCTGTTTGTAGGTCGGCTCGTGCTCCTCATCGAGGATGATGAGCCCCAGGCGCGCAACCGGGACGAAGACGGCGGAGCGGGCCCCGATCACGATGCGGGCTTCGCCCTGCTCAAGCCGCTGCCACGCGTCTGAGCGCTGGCGGGCGGTCAGCCGGCTGTGCCACAGCGCCACCTGATCCCCGAACCGCTCGCGGAAGCGGTCAATGGTCTGCGGCGTGAGCGAAATTTCCGGCACCAGGCAGATGGCCCCGCGTCCTTGCGCAAGCACCAGGGCCATCGCCTGGAGGTACAGCTCCGTCTTGCCGGAGCCGGTGACACCGTGCAGGAGGATCGTCTGCGCGCGGCGGGCGTTCACGGCCGAGGCGATCACGTCAACCGCCCGGCGCTGGGCCGTGGAGAGCTCGATTCGCCCCCCATCACCCTCGCCGCGCGATGGCGTCGCGGCGGCGGTGGCGGCGAGACGCAATTGGCTTGGCACCATCGCCGCGAGCGCTTCACCGAGGCTGCAATAGGAAGTGTCCGACAGCCAGGAGGCCAGCTGCCACCGTTCACCGGTGATGACGGGCCGCGGGTCCACGGCGCGGCGGATGGCTTTCAGCTCCTTGATCGGACTGTGGGAGAGCACCTTCAGGACGAATCCCATCCGTTCCCGCGGGCCGAAGGGGGCCAGCACACGCACGCCGGGCGCGAGCATCCCCTCCAAGGCTGAGGGGATCAGGTAGTGGAAGCTGCGCTCCAGCGGGATGTTGAAGGCGACTTCAGCGATCATCGAGGAGTTTCTTGACCTTCTTTAAGTCCGACCAGGCGAACCGCTTCGCATCAGGGTTGCGCAACAGATAGGCCGGGTGGTACGTCGGCACGAGTGGAATTCCCTCGTAATCCGCGACGTGCCCCCGGATCTTGGTAATCGCGACATAGGGCCCCAGGAGCGCCTTCGCAGCCACCGCCCCCAGCG
>JACQHS010000064.1 GCA_016198915.1 Candidatus Omnitrophota bacterium | reverse complement strand
TCGACCCAGCCGGTGATGATGTTGACGAAGCCGCGGGTGAGCTTGGTGAAGGCGCGGCCTGCCTCCATAGGTTCGGCAGCTGCTGGCACGGCACCTGCTGCGATCAAAAGTGCGACGAACATTCCGCAGACCACGATCCGTTGCTTCATCTGCTCACCCCCTGTTGCCGACACTCTAGCAAGACAGGCGAAAAAACGCAAGTTGGGATACAATGGACTGCACGGGCTATGGACCACGAAAAACGCGTTGTTCAATTTTTATCCCGCCGGGACAGCTACCCGCATCCAGTGGGCAAAATTCTTCGGCGGCAGACGCATGTCTCGCATGTGTTCCTTGCCGGCGGCTTCGCCTACAAGCTCAAAAAGCCGGTCAAGTTTCCATTTCTTGACGCCTCCACTCTCAAGCGCCGCAAGCAGTTCTGCCGTCTGGAGCTCTCCCTCAACCGCCGCCTGGCACCCGCCGTGTACCTGGGCATAGCGCCGATCGTGGAAACGCCCGGCGGATTGCAGCTCGGGGGCCGGGGGCGGGTCATCGAGTGGGTGGTGAAGATGCGCCGGCTGCCGGAAGACCAGATGCTGGACCAGCTGGTCAGGCGCCGGCGGGTGAGCCGGCGCGACATGGTGCGCGTGGCCGATCGGCTGATCCCGTTTTTCAAGCGGGCGGCGCGCTCCAAACGGATTGGCCGCTACGGGACGCCGCCCAGCGTGTCACAGCTCGTCCTGGGGAACCTGCGCGAGTGCCAGCCGTTCGTTGGCAGCCTGCTACCGCAGGCGCACCGCCAATTTCTTGAAGCGGCCTATCGGCAGTACCTGGCGCTGCACGAGCCGCTGTTGGCGCGCCGGGTGAAGGCGGGGTGGATCCTCGACGGCCACGGAGACCTGCGGTGTGAAAATATCTGCCTGACCGATCCGGTGAGCATCTTTGACTGTGTCGAGTTTCAGCCGGCCTTCCGCTGCGGGGATGTCGTCAACGACCTCAGCTTCCTGCTCATGGATCTGGAGTTCAGAGGCCGCCGCGATTTGGCGCAGGCGCTGGCGCTGCCGTATCGCCGCCGACTGCGCGACCCGGATTTCGATCGGTTGCTGCCATTTTACGAATGCCACCGCAGCTTAGTGCGCGGCAAGGTGCGCGGCTTGGCGTGGCTGCAGCATCCCCGCACCGCCCAGGGTCGCCGCGCGCGCGAGCTCTCCCGCCGACATTTCCGGCTGGCGGTCCAGTATGCGAAGCAGTTTTCCAGGCCGCGGCTGATCGTCGTCGGCGGACTGATTGGGACGGGGAAGAGCACCTTGGCCCGATCCCTGGCCCAGGCGCTTGGCGCGGTGTGGCTGCGGACCGATGAGATCCGCCTGCGGAAGTTTGCGCATCTGCGGCGGCCCCGTCAAGGATTCGCCGAGGGGCTTTACGCCACCCATGTGTCCGAGCTGGTCTATCAGCGGCTCATCCGGCGCGCTGAGGCATTGGTTCGTGAGGGGTGTTCGGTGATCTGCGATGGCATGTTCTCCAAAGCGGTTGGCCGCCAACAGCTGCGTCAGATCGCCCGCCAACACGGCGCATCCTTTCATTTTTTTGAGTGCGCGGTACCCCGTACGGTGGCCCTGAAGCGGGTCGCTGCGCGCTATGCCGGGAAAACCGACCTCTCGGAAGCCAAGCCTGAGCATTATGACCGGTTGCGGCGGGGTTTTGAGCCGGTGCGCGGATGGGGGGCTCGCGATTGGACGCGGCTCTCAGACGATCGCCCGCCGACCGCGACATTTCAGGCGGCGCTTGCGGTATTGCGCCGCGTCTTTCTGTTATAATGCGGTGGTAAGCGCGGGTCAGTTGGCCGTATGAGAGAGGAGGGCGTGTCATGCCGGATGCGTACAGCAACATCCATCTGATTGTTCGGTGGTTGCACGTGATCGCGGGGATCACCTGGATCGGACACCTGTACTTCTTTAATTTCGTGAACGTCCCTCTCCAGGGCTCACTGGATGATGCCACGAAGAAAGCTGTGAATCCTCAACTGATGCCGCGGGCCCTGTGGTGGTTCCGGTGGGGCGCGATGATCACGCTGCTGGCCGGGCTGACCCTCTTCGTGCTGACCTACTTCTATACGCCGGGTGCCGGGTTCGGCGCGACCAGCTTGTTGATGGATGCGGATGGGATCACCGACCGGGCGATGTGGATCCTCTTCGGGATGCTGTTGGGCATCATCATGTGGTTCAACGTCTGGTTCGTCATCTGGCCGATACAGAAGAAGCTCCTCACCGGCAAGGTCCCTGCCGACCAGGTGCCGGCGGCGCGCAAGAAAGCGTTGCTGGCATCCCGCATCAACACCTTCCTCTCGGGACCGATGCTGTTCGGGATGCTCGCCCCGGCCCACTACGGGACGATGTCGTTCGGCGCATTGCTGTTGGCCCTCGGTCTCGGTGTGCTCGCCATTTGGTTCAGCATTAAATCGTCAAGCCGAGTCGGCAAACCCGCCTAACAATTGGGGACGTTTCTGATTTCGGAAATTAGAAACGTCCCCGCATTTTCTCTGCTATAATCGGCGCATCCCCAGCCACATTCCCGTACCACCCGAAAGGCCGCGATGAAACACTTCCTGCGTGTAGTGGTGATCATTTGTCTTCTTGCGGTCGCCGCGGTCGCCATCTTCCTCGCGACGTTTGATGTGGACCGGTATCGTCCGCAGCTGCTCGCGCAGCTTCAACAAGCCCTGGGAAGGCCGGTCACGCTTGACCGGATTTCACTGGGCTGGCGGGAGGGGATTGCCGTCCAATTGCAGAACCTGGCCATCTATGAGGGGCCGCAGGCATCGGGGGAGCCGCTGATCCAAATCGAATCGGCTCACGGCGTTCTCGAACTCATGCCGCTGCTCTCGAAGCGTGTGCACATCGCTTCCATCGTGTTGGTTCATCCCCGCATTCTGGTAGCGCGGGATGCGCAAGGGAACATCAACCTCATGGGACTGATGGCCGCGGCCAGTCCCGCAGCCGCATCCGGGCAGACGGGCGCTGTGGGTGATACCCCGGTGTCGTTTGAGGTGGCCTCGCTGCGCATTGAAGACGGCACGCTCCACTGGATTGACGCAGCCAGCCAGCCTCCCCTAGAGCTCACCATTGACAAGATGGATGCGGCAGTGAAGAACCTCTCACGGGGCAAGCCGATGGACGTCGAGGTCCGGGGGGCGCTTGGCTCCAAGACGCCCAACCTGCGCCTGAGCGGCCGCGTCACGCCGCCCAGTGACGCGTCACCGGGGTCCTGTGAACGGCTCAAGCTCACCGTGGATGATCTGCCGCTGGAACAGGTACTCCCGAGCCGTCCAGGAGCGCCTCAACTGCAGGGCCGGCTCGCTACGATTCTGGAAGGCAGCGTGTCGACGCTTGATCCCTCGCAGCTGACACGCGCGCTGGAAGGCAGAGGCACCGTGAAGCTGGCTGAGCCGATCGTCGCCAACCTGAATATCCTGCGCGAAGTGTTCCAGCGGTTTTCGATGCTTCCCGGGCTGGTCGAACGGCTGCAGGAGCGGCTGCCGCCGGAGTATCAAGCCAAGCTGACGGCCAACGATACCAAACTGTCACCACTTGATGTCTCCTTCGACGCGGCTGGCGGAGCACTGCAGTTTGGCGATCTGCGCGTGAGCACCGGTGACTTCCAGCTCGCCGGGGCGGGCCGTGTCGGCCTCGATGGCATGATCGCGATTCGCGCCACACTGCGGATTGAGCCGGTCTTGTCGGCCGCGTTGGTCAAAAGCGTTGCGGAGCTGCAGGCGCTCACGAACCGCGACGGCGAGATGGAGATGCCGTTGACGATTCAGGGCCAAGCGCCCCAGGTAGCGGTTATGCCGGATATGAATTACCTGGCCTCGAAAATCCTGGTCACGAAGGCGACGGATCTCTTAGGGGAACTGTTGAGGAAAGGCAGCGACCAGGAGTCTGAGAGTCAGGAGAGTCTCTTAGGCAACATCCTGCAGCGGGCGCTCCAGCATGAAGAGTGAGGCCGCGCGTCAAATCGGCGAGGAGCTCAAGAAGACATTGGAGCGCCTCAGAGCGCTCGCGAAGGATGAGCGAGCCCGACGCGGCCCTAACGCTCAAGCGCTCGAGATCGCGATCGTTAATCTCGACAGCGCCATCGAGATTTTGACTGAATGAGACACCACAGAACCACAGAATTCCACAGAGCCACAGAGGATAACTTCCGGCCTCCTCTGTGCTTCTGTGTGGATTCTGTGACC
>JACQHS010000070.1 GCA_016198915.1 Candidatus Omnitrophota bacterium | reverse complement strand
GGCATCCAACCCGGCAATCGTCACCAGATCTTCGAGGCTCTCAATCAGCCGGTCATCGTGCCGCAGCGCCAATGGCTGGTACTCCTCGGGCTCATCAATCGCCCCGTCGCCGTCATCATCGAAATGGGCTTTGCCCGGCCGCTCATCGTCGCCATAGCGATAGCGCTCAATCGCCTGAGCCGTCTCCCTCGCATCATCGATCCCGACCTGCTCCAGCAGCATCGTCAGGTCGATCGCGCCCGCACCCTGCGCTGACGGCTCGGCCTGGGCCGCATTCAGATTGGCCTTCCCGGCCTCATCACTGATCTTCATCGCATAGCGCCCGATCGGCTCCTGCGCGGCATCGGCCACGAGCCACCAGCGCGACTCGACCTCACCGTCGTCATCGACGTCCGCCTCATCACCCGAGGGCAGCTCCGTCCACGACTCGGAGGCCTCATCGATGCGTGAGCCCTGACGGTCCTCATCGAGCAACGTCCACGCATGGCTGACCCCGCCCTCGGCGACGTACCGCGCCTGGGTCGAGGCGACAAACTGGCGTGTGGCCTGGGTTTCGAGATACATGGAGAACGCGAACGCGACGCCCATGATGCCGACGACCGTGAGCATGCTGACGACGATGAGGAGAGCGATGCCGCGCTCCCTCTTCGGGACATTTCTATTTTCGCCCAGCGGCGACCGACCGCGAAAATAGAAACGTCCCGCACGGGTGATGGTCATCTCAACTGGTGGGGATGTAGATGATGGTTTCGAAGCGCTCGGGGATTTGACGGCCGACGGCCAAGATGATATGGACGGCCTTCGGCAGCTGGCCGGCCTGCGGGGCGCCGGGACGGGCATCCCATCGGTCCAACCATTCAGCTCCGTCAAAATAGGTGACGGCAAACTCGCTCACATCCCGTCCGCAGACTTCACTGGTTCCTGTGGCATAATCGCCGTCGGCTGGTTCCTCATCATGACACATCAACTCCCTTTCGGCCGTGACCCAATAGCCCCGCTCCACCAGGCCGGTTCGCCCTGGGAGCGTGCCGACAAAGAACAACTCGTCGAGCACGCTGCCGGCTTCAAGACGGGGGCTGTCGTTGGCGGCGGTTGCGACCAGCGGGTAGCGGCCGCTGCCCACACAGGACGACAGCTCCCGCCCGAAGAGATCGAGGAGCAGACGAGCCTGCTGATACCGTTCCGTCCGCAGCTCTCCCGTCCGCCACGCCCGCGTGATCCCCCGGAAGATCAGCATCGCCGACGTCGTCACCGTCACGAGGATCGCCATCGCGACCAATAATTCCACCAACGTCAGCCCGTGCGGGACGTTTCTATTTTCGCGATGGGAGGCTGCGAAGCGAAAATAGAAATGTCCCGGGGAATAGCTCATCAGGAGGACGGCTTGCGCAGGTAGGTCACAAAGGTGATCTGCCGGGTTCGGCCGGCCTGCGTCCACGCCACAGTGACGTCCGCCGCTTTCAGCCGTGTCGAGTCCACGAGTCCCGCAAGCGTGAGTTGACTGATGCGGGTCGTCACACTGAAGGTATCCACCTCGGTCGTCGTCTCCCCGACGGCGAGATCATCCCACGGCGTCAATTTCATGGATTCGATGGTCCGCTGCGCCGCAAAGGCCGCGCGGCTTCTCATCTCGGCGCGCTTGGAGGCCCCGAGGCCGACCGGGAACACCCGAATCCCGGCGAAGAGTCCGACGGAGAGAATCGCCATGGAGATGATGAGTTCGATCAACGAAAAGGCCGGGACATTTCTATTTTCGCCCAGGGGCGACCGACTGCAAAAATAGAAACGTCCCGCACGGGCCATGGTTCAATCAACCAAGGAGTTTAGTCAGGGACATGAGCGGCAAAAACATCGCAATGACGATAAAGCCGACGACGCCGCCGACGAAGACGATCAAGAGCGGCTCGAGCAACTGCGTCAGGCCGGCCAACTGCACATCCACCTCCTCCTCGTAGCTGTCGGCGACCTGCATCAGCATTTTGTCCAATTGCCCCGTCTCCTCGCCCAACGCCACCATCCGCGTGACGAGCGGCGGAAACACTCCGGAGAGCTCCATGGGGCGCGCCAGCGATTCGCCCACCTTGAGACTGCGCTCGACCTCCTGCAGCGCCTCATCAATGACGACGTTGGTCACCGTGGCGCGGACCGTCTCCAACGCGCTGAGGATCGGGACCCCACTGGTCATGAGCGTGCCGAACGTCCGCGCAAAGCGCGAGATCAGCAACCGCTCCACCAGCGATCCGACCACCGGTGCGCTGAGCATCGCATGGTCTGTCAGCCGACGCCCCATCGAGGTCTGGAGGAACGTTTTCACGAGCATCACCATCCCGGCGCAGAGGATGGCGACGACCCACCACCAGGTGCGCACGGCCGTTGACACCGCGACCAGGATCCGCGTCGGCAAGGGCAGCGTTGAGCCCAGCTCGGTAAACATCCCCAGGAACGTCGGGACGACGAACGCCATGAGGATCAGCAGGATGCCGATCGCGGCGATCATGACAAACGCCGGGTACATCAAGGCGCTTTTCACGCGTTCCTTCAGCCGCGCCTGTTTTTCCAGCAGCTCGGCAAGCCGTTTGAGGATTTCATCGAGGAGCCCGCCGACTTCCCCGGCGCGGACCATGTTGACGTAGAAGGGAGGGAATATGCGGGGATGGTGGGAGAGGGCTTCGGAGAATTTCACCCCGGCCTCCACGTCCGTCGCCACCGAGGCGAAGACCTCGCGCAGCGGCCCGGGATCGAGCTGATCCGCGACCGTGCGCAGTGCCCGCAGCAGCGGCATGCCGGCTTTGACGAGGGTCGCCAGCTGGCGCGTGGTGAGGACGAGCTGCGAACGGCCGGAGCCTTTAAATCCGAAGCCGCGTCGACGCGGACCCATTGGTCAGACGTGCCGGGTTGCGAAACCGCTCAACGAGAACCCGGGCTGCTTTGAACCGCTTGATCCCCGGCCTGCAGCGAACCAGGCGTTTTGGCGCGGAGGATATCGCAGGCGGAGAGCTGCGGCCGCACGCGGACGACCGTCGCACGGCCGATCGTGCTGGCTCCCCGCACAATGTCGAACGCCATGCCGACATGGACGCCGTCCATGCTGCCTTTGTCGACCACGATGAAGCGGTGGGGCTCATTCACCTCCACCACGCGACCCCTGACCGGAATCGACATCCCGGCTGAGTCTCTGCGAACGACGATGGGCGGCAGCTCCACCGTCCCCGGAGAGCGCGCGGTGACGACAGGAGCGGTTGAGGAGTTCGTCGGGCCGGCGGCGATAACCGCGCTCACGCCCTGGCTCGGCGCCGCCTGAGCCTGGGCGAGCTGCTCGGAAAGCGCGCGGTAGTCGCGGTCCAGCAGCGTCAGGCGCTCACGCAGCCGCAGGACGGAGCGCTCAAGTTCTGTCGTGTTCTCTTCGAACACCTTCGCCTGTTGTCGGGCCTCATCACGCTCAGCCGTCACGCTCGACAACTGCCGCTCCATCGCCGTGTGCGTGCTGTTGAGCGTCTCAAACCGCTCCTGCAGCTCCGCGAGCGAGAGCCGGGATTGATCGAGGTTCGTCGACGCCGTGGTCAGCTCATTGCGCAACGCCTTCAGGCGGGCGTCGAGCCCCCGACGATCCGTCTCCAGAGCGCTCACCTGTTCGGTCAGCTTCTGGCTTTGGGCCTCCAGCTGCTGCACCTGCTGCCGGCTTCGTGTGAGCTGCTCCGCCAGGGCCTGCAGCTGCTGCCGCTGGCTGACAATGATCACCACCAAGCCGATTGCCGCAACACCCAGTACGATCGGCAGGGGCAATTTCGGAAATTTTGCGTTCATGCCTGAATAAAGATTTCCCGCACGACCCAGCAGGCCGCGCCCAGCGCGATCCCGTTTTCCCCTAACTGCGCAGGCAACACATCCACAAGGCTGGCGGGCTCTTCGTAGGCGTACTTTTTCACCGATCGCCACACCGGCTCAAGCAGCATCGACCCCGCCTTCTCGATCCCGCCGCCAATCACCACGACCTCAGGATTGAGCAGATTCACCAAGTACGCGATGCGGATCCCGAGCTGCATCGCGGTGTGCTCCAAGAGCTCGCGCGCCAGTTGATCATGATCCTGTGCGGCCTGAATGACCGTTTCCATCGTGATCGCGTCCAGGTTGCCGTTGACGAGACCCTTAATGGCGGTCTCGTGGCCTTCCTGGATGAGCTTCTTCGCCTGCGACACCAGCCCCAGGTCCAGCGCGCTCTGGAGGACGAAGGAGGGGCTCTTGATCCACGTGAGGTAATCGTCTTCCGTCGGCACGAAGATCCCCATCTCTCCGGCACTGCCCCCGGCGCCCCAGTAGATGTTGCCGTGGAAAATGAGGCTGGCCCCGACATCGGAATAGAGGTAGATGAGGTT
>JACQHS010000065.1 GCA_016198915.1 Candidatus Omnitrophota bacterium | reverse complement strand
TTGCCGTGGTCGACGTGGGCAATAATAGCGATATTGCGTAGTTGTTGCTGCTTCATGGAGATGCGGAATACAAGAACCGAGTGGATGAAACGAGCGGCACGCGACCGACTCGGAAGGTTATTCCTGAATCGTCACCTGCTTCATCACGATATCCTTCAAGGGACGATCTTGGGCGTTGCGCTCGACGGCGGCGATCTGCTCAACGATCACCTGGCCCTCAACCACGCGCCCGAAAATCGCATGCTTGCCGTCCAGCCAATGGGTGGCGGCGAGGGTGATGAAGAATTGGCTGCCGTTGGTGTTCGGCCCTGAGTTGGCCATGGAGAGGATTCCGGGAACGTCGTGACGCAGATTGGGAGAGATCTCATCCGCAAAGGTATAGCCGGGTCCGCCCGTGCCGGTGCCGGTCGGGTCACCGCCCTGGATCATGAACCCCGGGATGACGCGATGGAAGATGACGCCGTCGTAAAATCCCTTCTTGGCCAGCGTCACGAAGTTCTCCACCGTCTTCGGCGCTTCATCGTTATAGAGCTCGATGACGATCGTGCCTTTGGTCGTTTCAATCGTCGCCTTCGGGCGCATGGACTCTCCCCACGTTGTCGTCGCCGTCACCGCCACGCTCACCGTCGTGAGCGCCAACCACCGGACTGCTGCAACACTCTTCATGGAATCCCTCCTCTGTGTAGTGCCTATTGTAGCTGAAAGCGGCGGGTCCTGCGACCGAGGCGGGCACCCCGCCCTAGGCGGGGTCGCCGACGGGAGTGCCGAACACCGCAGGTGTGCGGCCCGCCGTGTCACCCGCCGCTACTCCAGCGACACTGGACCGCGCAACGACTTTTTTTTGGCACGATGCTGCCTGTCTCGCAGCAGCTTTTCCTTGGCCCGCCTGGAGCGCCGGCGCTTCTGGCGGCGGATCTTCGCAATCCGCCGGGCTCCCTCGCTGAGCCGTCCGAGGCGATCGGCTTCAATCCGCCGCAGGAGCATCCGCCGCGCCAAAAACCGGTTCAGCGCCTGCGACCGCTCCCGCTGACATCGCACCTCAAGGCCGCTGGGCCGATGGCGAAGGACGACGCAGGTGGCCACCTTGTTGACGTTCTGGCCGCCGGGGCCGCTGGAACGGACGAAGGACTCCTCGAATTCGCTCTCCTGCACGCCTAGACGGCGCATCAGTGCATCGAGCTCGAGCTTTTTCTTCGGTGAAACTGGAAATAACATTTAGTAAGCACCAAATTCCAAATCCCAAGCACCAAATAAGCACCAAGCTCCAAGCTCCAAATTCCAAACGTCGTGTTTGGTGCTTGGAATTTGGAGTTTGGAATTTGTTTGGAGCTTGGGATTTGGTGCTTGGTGCTTATTCATCAGGCAGGTTCAAGGAACGTGCTCTGGCCTTTCGCTTTCGCCTCCTCATACAGGTACTGCAGCAGTTCCAACTCATCCTTGTCGAACCACGCCAGCCCGCAGACCCAGCATTGCTCGACTTCAATGAGGTACTGGTTAGTAAAGAACTTCCGCACGACCCCTGAGCCGCACTTCGGGCACTGCCGGTGCTGCATTCGGTTGCCGGGCCATGCGTTAAAGCGTTTCGTGATCCGTCCGGCAACCGAGAGCGTGGGCATCGTGGCGGCCAAGCGCTTGATCCGATCCGAAAAAGCGTATTCTTCGCGTGCGAGGATCCGGCTCACCTGATCCGGCATCACGTAACAGCCGCGGCAGGCCGGGCATGCATCCAGCGGCACACCCTCATAGAGTACTTGAGTCAGCTGAAGGCGGCAATTCGGACACTCGGTCTTGCCCGGCTGTGGCGCTTGACCGGCATGGCCGTAGCGCCGCTGAAGGACCGCCAAGACACTCGGCTCATGGGAGGCTGGCTTGACCGCCTGTTCGCCGTCGGGCCGCAACCAGCTCTCCGGCGTCAATGATTCCAAGCCGGCCAACTGCTCAAGCGTCAACGGTCCCCTCCACGTGCCGTCGAGCCACACCGACCATCGGCGCGATGGAACCTCGCCCGGTTTGTCCGGCGGCAACTGCCGCGCGCGCTTGCCGTGGTGCAGCGCCATCATCTCATTGAAATTGGCGATGCTCAGATGCGCCATGCCCAGCAGCGCGTCGATGCGCCGATGGGTCGGTGGATGCGTCGAAAACCAGTCGGCAAAGAACCCGTCCTGCTCGCTGAGATACTGCGCTCCGGGATCAAGGATGAAGATCGTCGAGAGCGAATCCCCATCCGTGCCAATTCCCCGCCAATGCGTTTCGATGAGGCGCAGGGCCTCGGCCAGACCGAGCGGATTGCGGGTGAGCCGAACGGCCGTGGCATCGGCCCGATATTCCTGCTCGCGGGAGACGCACAGTTCGGCCAACCGTTTGGCGGTGTTGGTCACCCAGAGAACCGCCATCACGAAGAGGATCAGCGCGCCACCCCGCCCTCGGATCGTCACCCGACGCCCCGCGCTGTCCGAGAACACCCCCGTCAAACGCTTCAGCGCCTCCTCATGCAGTTCAAACAGGCCGCAGAACACGCTTCTCGATAAGCTGTCGCCGCTGGCGATATGCGCCGCTTCGTGGCCGATGACCCCTTCCAGCTGGGCGCGGTTCAACCGAGCCAGGCAGCCTTCGGTCACCGCGATTGCCGCGCGCCCGCTGAAATCCGCGACGGCGCAGGCGTTCATCGCCACGGTCGGCATCACGTACGGCTCGATCTGGTAGCGTCCGCCGGTGGCCACTGACACCTCCTCAATGATGTTCTTGAGCCGCTGATGATAGGTGTCGGTGGGATCCAGGGGCTTGGCCAGGATCGCGGTGAGGACGCGATCCACCAGCCGGTACGTGGAGACGGCCCAGTGAAGCGCGGCGATGATCACCGCGATGCAGACCAGTGAGAAGGCCTCGCCGAGCGACGGCTGTCGCTCAATTCCCAAGATCAGCCGGCTGCCCCACACCAGCGCGATGATGGACACAATGTAGAGGAGGACGAGAACGGCAAACAGGAGCACCAGCTTGCGGGTCTTGTGCTCCTCGATTTCAACAAAGGTAAACGGCATCACAACTGATCACACCACAGATGACACAGAAGCCACACAGAAGCACAGAGCAGTTTTTCAGGATTTCTCTGTGGCTCTGTGGAATTCTGTGGTTCTGTGGTATCTCCTTTGTCTTAAGAAAACTTGACGGCGGGGGCGGCGCGGTGGGCGGTGTCTTCGATCTCGAAAAACTCGGATTTCGCAAATCCGGTCATCCCGGCCACGAGATTCGTGGGCACGCTTTCAATCGCCGTGTTGAGCCGCATGGTCTGGTCGTTGTAGAACTGCCGGGCGAAGGAGATCCGGTTCTCCGTCGAGGTGAGCTCCTCCTGGAGCTGCATGACGTTCTGATTGGCCTTCAGGTCCGGATAGCGCTCCGAAACGGCGAAGAGCGAGCGCAGGGTTTGGGTCAGGAAGTTTTCGGCTTGGATCTTGTCCTTCAGCGCCGAGGCATCAATTGCCTGCTGCCGCGCCTTGATGACATTCTCGAGCGTCTGCCGCTCATGGCCCATGTAGCCTTTCACCGCCTCGACAAGGTTGGGGATGAGGTCATGGCGCCGCTTCAATTGGACATCGATCTGGGACCAGGCGCTCTTCACCTCCTGCCGCATCCGCACCAGCCCGTTGTAGGCGCCGAAAAACCACAGGACCAATGCCAACGCAATCGCGACGATGACCAGGACCACGATCATTCCACCCTCCCGCGTTGAATCGCTCTAGAACCGGCCCTGCACCCCTGCCAACGCCTCGGTCGCTTCCCCTTCCTTGCGCACCCGGACGAACCACCTGGCATCCTCCAACAGCCGCCGGCTGAACATGACAGAAATCCCCAGCGGTTGCCGGCGCCGGCCGTACAGCTCAAGAGCGACTTCATTCTTGCCGGCAAACGCATAGGTGGCGCCGAACTGAATCGCTCCACGCCGTCCCTCCGTATAGGGGATCTCAAACGAGACCGTCTTATCCTTGTGAAGCTTCCAGGTGCCGAACAGGACCACTCGCGCGGTCCGGGTCCGCCCGCCGGCGAGGCCGATGCCGACTTGATAGACGATGCGGCCGTCGCGCGCCTGCAGCGAGGGGCTTTGGAGACTCGCCTTGAACTCAAACGCAGAATCGGAGCCGGCCAACCGATAGACGAGACGGTCAGCGCCCGTGATATCCCAGGCCCCTGCAAAGATGAGGGTGCGCTCATCAGCCGTTCGGGTGCTCGTCGCTCGCTGGCGGTAGCGGTACAGCAGCTCGTGGCGGGGACCGACTTCCCAGCCGCCTTGGAACGTGAGCCGATCCTCAGTGCCGTCCGCTTTGTCAACTGAAAAGACGAGACGGTTCTTGGCGTCCGCGCTCCAGCGGCCGGAGAGCGCTACGCGGTGCGACGGTTCGGCGTTCTCGCGATCCGCCTGGTGCACGGCAACGACCAACGCATTCGCCTCCGCCTTGAGGAGTGCGCCTTTCAGATAAACCGTCTGGGAGGGCCGCTCGTCGCGGGCACGAACCGTGAAGGACAGGTCATGGTCCCGCGTGAGCGCCCAGGTCCCGTCGAGCGCCAAGCGTTGGCTGCCGACCTGATAGACGAGGCGGTTGCGGGCATCGGTACGCACCCGGCCCTCCAGCAGCTGTGGCGCAAGGTCCTTCCATCTGCCGCGGGAACGCGGGATCATTTACAACTTCTTGCGGATCTCGGCGGGATACTCGGGGAAATAGCGGGCGATGGCAGGAAGGTCAAACTGCCGAAGGATCTGGTTCTTGGACTCGCGTTCCAAGAGGAACTCAAACGACTTCTTGACGAGCTCTTCCGGGGTGGTGGGTTTACCGTTCGTGAGCTGCTCGAAGTCGCTGCGGCTGAGGGTGACGCTGTGGCGGGTTTGCCCGTTGGACTCAGCGACCTGCACCGTGCAGGTCCACCCGATGCCGTTCGGTGTTGAAACGACGCTGATCTCTGCCATGACGCCTTTCACGGTGTGCCGGTGTGACAAGCTGCTATTGCGCGCGAGGTGTTCAGTTGTGGGATCGTTGGGCCGTCTGTCAGGAGAGTGCTGGAATGATGAGCAATAGCCTACACTACGGAGTCCAATAGGTCAAGGTGTTACTCCGTCAAAATTTCGATGGCACTGTCGAGGTTGACGATGGCGATTTCAAGCGCTTGAGCGTCAGGGCCGCGCCGGGCTCGCTCATCCTTCGCGAGCGCTCTGAGGC
>JACQHS010000061.1 GCA_016198915.1 Candidatus Omnitrophota bacterium | reverse complement strand
TCCATGGCGTTGCCGATCAACCCGCCGCCGATCGCCCCGAGGCCGGCCCCGATCGCGGTCCCAGCCCCCGCGTGGTCAGACTGGTTGCCGATAATGGCGCCGGTGGCCGCCCCCAGCGCTGTCCCCAACGCCGCCCCCTGGACGGTCTTGGATTGCGCCGCCGTCCCCATCGATTCGCAGCCCATGACGAAGACCGTCACCACACTCACACCGATGATGGCCACACGATGCATATGCCCTCCTTGTTGTTCGCACTGCAATCCACTTCTACTCTAGCACGCCAACTGCCAAAACGCAACTTCCCCTACCGCAGGGCCCGCATCCGCTTCGGGGGCCAAAAGATACAGACCGCCTGCCCGATCAGCAATCGTCGAGGGACAAACCCCCAAAACCGGCTGTCGTGGGAGGAGCTGGAGTTATCGCCCAGCACAAACAGCTCCCCGGGCGGGACCTGCACGACCTGCCCGAAACCCCCAAACTGGCCCTGGTTCACATAGGTGCGGGTCTCAAAGGCGCCGTGCCCGGTCAACGGCTGACCGTTGACGAAGACCGAGCCATCACGGATTTCGACCTGATCCCCGCCGACCCCGACGAGACGCTTGATGAACGGCCGCTTCGGGTCCGTGGGAAACCGGAAGACGATGACGTCGCCGCGCTGCGGCTCGCGGAACCGATAGAGGAACTTATTCACCAGGATGCGGTCTCCCTCCAAGAGCGTCGTGCGCATGGACCCGGAGGGGATCTTGAACGGTGCGATGATGAACGTCCGAATGGCCAGGGCGATCGCTGCAGCCCAGAGCAGCGATTCCAGATTCTCGCGCCACGCGGAGCGTTTCGCGGCAGGCATTAAATTTTCAACACCGCGAGGAACGCCTCCTGCGGAATCTCAACGTTGCCGAACTGTTTCATGCGCTTCTTCCCTTCCTGTTGGCGCTCCCACAGTTTTCGCTTGCGCGTGATGTCGCCGCCGTAGCACTTGCCGGTGACATGCTTGGCGAGCGCGCGCACGCTCTCCCGCGCGATGATGTGGCTGCCCACCGCGGCTTGAATCGCCACCTCGAACAGCTGCCGGGGGATGAGCCCTTTGAGACGCTCGACGAGCGCCTTGCCCTTCTCATACGCCTGATCCTTCGCCACGATGGAGGAGAGCGGCTCGCAGATGCGCCCGTTGAGCAGAATATCCAGCCGCACCAGCTTGGCCGGCCGGTAGCCGACCAGCTCATAGTCAAATGACCCGTATCCGCGGGTGAGCGACTTCAAGCGGTCATAAAAATCGATGAGGATTTCCGCCAGCGGCATGTCATACGTCAGCTTGACGCGCGTTTCGCTCAGGTACTCGGTGGCGCGGTAGACGCCCCGCTTCTGGATCGCCAGATCCATCATCGCCCCCATCGTCTCGGCGGGACACAGGATGACCGCCTTGACGAACGGCTCGGCGATCGCCCGGATCGTCGAGGCCTCAGGCAAATCATGGGGGCGATGCACCTCGGTGACGACGCCCTGGTGGGAAGTGACTTGGAAGACCACGCTGGGGGTGGTGAGCACCAGCGCAACGCCGTACTCGCGCTCCAGCCGCTCCTGCACAATCTCCATGTGCAGCAGCCCCAGGAACCCGCACCGGAACCCTTGGCCCAAGGCGTCGGACTGCTCCGGCTCAAACTGGAATGCCGCATCGGTGAGCGCGAACTTCTCCATCGCGGCCCGCAGGGTTTCAAGCTCCTGGGTATTCGCCGGATAGATCCCCGCAAACACCATGGGCTTCAGTGGCCGGAATCCCGGCCGCGGTTTGGGCGTGGGGCGCGAGGTCTCCGTCACCGTGTCGCCGGCGATGACGTCGTGGGGATTGCGGATGTTGGCGGTCAAGTAGCCGACTTCCCCGGCCCGCAATTCCTGCACCGTTTCGGGCTGCGGCTTGAACACGCCCAGCTCTTGCACCTCAAACCGCAGGCCGTTGCCCATCAACGTAATCGGCAAGCCGCGGCGGAGGGTGCCCTCAAAGAGTCTCACGAAGACGATGACCCCTTTATAGGCATCGTACGCGGAATCGAACACCAGGCACGAGAGCGGCGCTGAGAGGTCGCCGGTTGGCGGCGGCACTTCCTGGATGATGCGCTCCAGGAGTTCCGACACCCCGGTGCCCTCCTTGGCGCTGGCCAAGGTGATGCGCACGTCGGGCGACTGCAACAGATGCTGGATCTCCTCTCTGGTGCGCTCCACCTGGGCGTTGGGCAGATCCACTTTATTGATCAGCGGCAGGATGGCCAGGCCCCGGTCTTTCGCGAGCTGGTAGTTGGCCACGGTCTGGGCTTCCACCCCCTGCCCCGCGTCCACCACGAGCACGGTGCCCTCGCAGGCCTGGAGGCTCTTCGTCACCTCAAAGGAGAAGTCCACGTGCCCCGGCGTATCAATGAGGTTCAAGACATACTCCTGGCCGTCCTGGGCCCGGTAGCGCATGCGGACCGCTGAGGCCTTGATCGTAATGCCCCGCTCCCGCTCCAAGTCCATGTCATCGAGCAGCTGGGCTCGGAACTTGCGCTCATCGACCGAATGGGTCGTCTGCAACAGCCGGTCGGCGAGGGTCGATTTGCCGTGGTCGATGTGCGCCACAATGCAAAAGTTGCGAATCCGTGTTCGGTCCATGCGATCCTGTTAGGCGGGGCGCGTCGGTCAGGCGGCCTTCGTCAGCCGGACCCCAAGATCCAAGAGACGGCTCAGGCGCTGCCGCACGGGCGACTCCGCATAGACCCGCACGATCGGCTCCGTCCCGGAGCGGCGGAACAACAGCCAGCTCGCATCACGCCCGATCAGCTTGACGCCGTCGAGCCGGTTGATGGTGTCAACCGGCATGCCCGCGATGCGGTCGGGCGGCGACGTGCGCAGTCGTTGAAAGAGCCGTTCCACTTGCGGCATGGTC
>JACQHS010000057.1 GCA_016198915.1 Candidatus Omnitrophota bacterium | reverse complement strand
GCAGTAGTCAAACTCAATGCCCTGCCCGATCCGATTGGGCCCGCCGCCGAGGATGATGATTTTCCGCTTCTTGGTTGGGGGTTGTGGGTTCTGGGTTGGGGGCTCTTGCCCCGGACCAACTTGGATGGCGGGTTGTTCATACGTCGAGTAATAATACGGCGTCTTCGCCTCGAACTCGGCGGCACAGGTGTCCACAAGATAGTAGACCGGCTGGACCTGCCATCGGGTGCGCCACTGGCGGATGGTGGCTTCATCCAATCCCCAGAACGCGGCCAGCTGCCGGTCGCTGAAGCCGTACTGCTTGGCCCGACGCAGTAGTGCCGCGCCTGCTGCGTGCACGGCACCAGCCTCAGCCTCAAGACACATGCGCATCTGTTCTTTGGCGGTTTTGAGCGATTGCTCCACTTCGACGAGCTCGTAGAGCTGCCGCAGGAACCATCGGTCGATCTTCGTTAGCTGGAACAGCTCATCGAGCGACAGGCCCTGCGCAAACGCCTCCTTGAGATAGAAGATCCGCTCCGCGGTCGGTACCGCGAGCTGTTGGCGAAGCACGTCCGCCGGGATCGGCCCGCTGTCATCCCAGCCGTCCTTCCGGATTTCCAATCCGCGGATGCCCTTTTGAAACGCCTCGGTAAACGTCCGGCCGATGGCCATCGTTTCACCCACCGACTTCATCTGCACGCCAAGCGTGGGATCAGCACCCGGGAACTTCTCGAAGGCGAAGCGCGGGATCTTCACCACGACGTAGTCGATCGACGGCTCAAACGACGCGGGCGTCTGCTTCGTGATGTCATTGGCCAGCTCATCGAGCGTGTAGCCGACAGCGAGTTTCGCGGCGATCTTCGCGATGGGAAACCCGGTGGCTTTGGACGCCAGCGCCGAGGAACGGGACACGCGGGGGTTCATCTCAATCACGAGCAGCCGCCCCGAGTCCGGATGGACCGCGAACTGGATGTTCGAGCCGCCGGTCTCCACCCCGATCGCCCGGATCACCTTGATGGCCGCGTCACGCATCTCTTGATACTCTCGGTCGGTCAGCGTCTGGGCCGGGGCGACCGTAATGGAATCTCCGGTGTGCACCCCCATCGGATCGAAGTTCTCGATGGAGCACACAATCACGGCGTTGTCCATCCGGTCCCGCATGACTTCCAGCTCAAACTCTTTCCAGCCGACAACCGACTCTTCCACCGAGATCTCGTGAATCATGGAGAGTTCAAGACCCAGCTTCGCAATCCGCTCAAATTCCTCGGAGTTGTACGCGACCCCGCCTCCGGTGCCGCCGAGTGTAAAGCTGGGTCGCACAACGCACGGGAACCCGAACGACTCCGCCAGGGTTTGCGCCTCTTCGAAGGAGCGCGCATAGCCGGCCCGTGGGATCTCCAACCCTACCGACTCCATCGTCTGCTTGAAGAGCTGCCGATTCTCGGCGCGCTTGATCGCCTCAATCTTGGCGCCGATGAGCTCCACGTGATAGCGCTCAAGCACTCCCCGCTCCGCGAGCTGAACCGTCACGTTGAGCGCCGTCTGCCCGCCCAGCGTCGGCAGCAGCGCATCCGGCCGTTCGGCCTCGATGATCTTCTCCAGCGTGTCGGCGGTGATCGGCTCAATGTACGTGACATCGGCCATCTCCGGGTCGGTCATGATCGTGGCGGGGTTGGAATTGACGAGGACGATGGAAAACCCTTCTTCGCGCAGGGCTTTGCACGCCTGGGTGCCGGAGTAGTCGAACTCGCAGGCCTGGCTGATGACGATCGGGCCTGAGCCAATCAACAAGATCTTCTTAATGTCGGTGCGCTTTGGCATCAGAAGAGCGTCATTTGCTGTTCGCTTGCGGTGGCAGCCGGCTCGCCTTCCGAGAAGCGCACCTTGCCGTACTCGCCGTCGTAGCCCGGCTCGATCGTCACGCGTCCTTCCCTGACCTGGAGAATGCCTTCGGCGACTCTCGGCGTCGTCGCCTTGCGCAGCTCCTCGTTGGACGCCTTGAGCAGCACGTTAAACTCGGTTCCGCAGTAGTGAATGAGGCTGTGGTACTCGCGCTCCACGGCCTGGGTGGCCACGCCGACGCCAAGCACCTCGGCGATGATTTCCTCCAGCGGCACGATCCGTTTGAAGGGGATCGCGTGTTCCGGCATGCTCCCTTCGGGACGATCTGCCAGTATGTCCACGCGGTGCATGACCCCGACGGTGACCTTCCGGCCGCACGACGGGCAGCGGAAGTTGTGCTGCCTAGTCTCTTGCGGCGACCAGCGGATCTTGCAGTTGCGGTGGCCGTCGTAGTGATACTTCCCTTCTTCCGGAAAGAATTCCAGGGTCGAGAGGAACTTGGCCGGGTCCTTGGTCCTGAGGGCATCAGCAATGCCGTCGTACGACAGCGCGCAGTTGAAGACGTTGGCCTCGCGGCCGATCCGTCGGGCCGAGTGGGAGTCCGAATTGGAGATGAGCGCGTAGCGATCTAGCCGCGATAGCCGCCAGTTCATCGCCGGATCAGAGGACAGGCCGGTCTCTAGCGCGAAGATGTGTTTGGCCTGATGCTCGAAACATTCCTCCACCGAGTCAAATCCCGAGTTGGACCCGAAGATCGCAAAGTGCGGCGTCCACGCATGCGCCGGAACGACGAAGCTGCGCGGATCGCTGCCCATGACCACCTCCACTAGCCGCCACGCATCCATCCGCAGGGTCGGCC
The DNA here is from genome assembly GCA_016198915.1 of Candidatus Omnitrophota bacterium. Classification (GTDB taxonomy): domain Bacteria; phylum Omnitrophota; class Gorgyraeia; order Aquiviventales; family Aquiviventaceae; genus JACQHS01. Next base: position 12,104 of record JACQHS010000057.1, on the reverse strand, counting down.
GTCCATCGAGGCTCAGACTGCCGAAGGATTCAAGCTCCTGGTTGATCCGGTCCACCGCCCCGAAGCTCGGCGCGAACAGGACGTGATGGATCTGGTGCGCGCGGCCCTCCCTGTAGAAGAGCGTGTTGACTTCGGATGTCAGGAGAAACCGCATCCCGTCATGCTCGTAGAGTCCGTCGCCCGTGTCGCGCAGGACGTCCTTGAGCTCCTGCAGCCAGAAGGGGTGCGTGAAATCGCCGGTCCCCAGAACGCCGATCCCTTTCATTTTGGCCCACTTCGCCAGCTCGGCCACGGTCAAGTCTTTGGAGCAGGCGCGGCTGTACCGCGAATGAAGGTGGAAATCCGCAATAAACTCAGGCATGGATCCCTTCCACGAGATCGAGGAAGCGTTGAAAGAGGTAGCGGGCATCGTGCGGGCCGGGCGCGGCCTCGGGATGGTACTGCAGGCTCATGATCGGCAGCTCCCGGTGCCGCATGCCCTCGACGGTGCCGTCGTTGAGGCTCTTGTGCGTGAGCTCCACGCGCTGGGCCTGGAGCGAGTCCAGGTCCACGGCGAAGTTGTGATTCTGCGTCGTGATCTCGACCTTGCCGGTGGCCACATCCTGGACCGGGTGGTTGCCGCCGTGATGCCCGAACTTCAACTTGAACGTCTCGCCGCCGTAGGCCAGGCCGAGCAGCTGATGGCCGAGGCAAATGCCGAGCATGGGCACGTGGCCCATCAGGCCGCGGATGGTCGCAACGGCATACGTGACCGCCGCCGGATCGCCCGGCCCGTTGGAGAGGACGACCGCATCCGGCTGGCGTGCCAGCACCTGATCCGCCGTCGTCTGTGCCGGCATGACCGTGACCCGGCACCCCAGCGACGCGAGCTGCCGTAGGATGTTGTATTTGATGCCGTAGTCCATCACCACGATATGCCGCCCTTCCTTGTCGCTTGTTGCATGTCGCTTGTCGCTGTCCAACGGCCACGTATACGGCGCCCCGCACGTCACGTCTTTCGCGAGATCCGCGCCGACGATATCTGGGGAGGACCGCACGCGCTGCAACAGCTGCTCCGGGTTTTGGGCCGTCGTGGAGATGCCGCACTTCAGCGATCCTGCCTGGCGCAGCTTCAAGGTTAACGCCCGCGTGTCCACGCCGTCGATGGCCACGATGCGGTGCCGCTTGAGGTAGGCATCGAGCGACTCTTGGGACCGGAAGTTGCTGGCGATGGGCGAGAGCTCCCGGAGCACAAACCCTTCCAGCCACGGGCGGCGCGACTCGGCATCCTCTTCGTTGACTCCGTAGTTGCCGATGTGTGGATAGGTCATGCAGACCACTTGGCCCTTGTAGGAGGGATCGGTGAGGATTTCTTGGTAGCCGGTCATGGCGGTGTTGAAGACCAGCTCGCCGAACGCTTCCCCGTCGGCCCCGACGCTGCGCCCCTGGAAGCTGAGCCCGTCTTCAAGCACGAGGGAGGCGCTGTGGCTCATGCGGGGAAGACCTCAGCTCCACGAACCAGCACGCGCACGACCGCCCCGTGCAGCGTCCAGCCGGCGAAGGGCGAATGTTTGCTCTTGGACGCGAACCGGGACGGGTCCACCGTCCAGGTGGCTTCCGGATCGATGAGCGTGAGATCCGCATCAGCTCCCTTGGCCAATGTTCCGCCGGAAACCCCCGCGATCTGTGCGGGGTGCACGGACAGCTTCCCGATCAGCTGCGCCCAGGAGAGGTGTTTCGATTCGATGAGGGCGCGCGCGCACACCCCGAGCGCCGTCTCCAGCCCGCCGATGCCAAAGGGGGCTGCATCGAAGTCCGCGTCTTTTTCCCAATCGGTGTGCGGCGCATGGTCGGTCGCAATGCAGTCGATCGTCCCGTCCCGCAATCCCTCGATGAGGGCCGTACGGTCCTGCTCAGTCCGTAGGGGAGGATTGACCTTGGCGCGCGTATCAAATTCCCCGACCGCCTCATGGGTTAGCGCTACATGGTGGGGCGTCACCTCGCAGGTGACGCGGATCCCGCGCCGTTTGGCCTGCCGGACGACCTCAACCGACTGCGCGCAGGACAGGTGCGCGAAATGCACCCAGCCGCCGGTGAGCTCCGCCAGCGCGACATCCCTTGCCACCATCACCGATTCGGCTTCCGACGGCATCCCGCGCAGGCCCAGTGTCGTCGCGATGAGCCCTTCGTGCATGACGCCGCCGGCCGCCAGCTGGCGATCCTCCGCATGCTGGATGATCGGCCGCTGAAAGACCTTGGCGTACTCCAGCGCCCGGCGCATCAGGTGGCTGTCGCTGACCGGATGGCCGTCATCCGAGAGGGCCACACAGCCGGCCTCGAAGAGCTCGCCGAAATCGGTCAGCTCTAGTCCCTGCCGGCCTTTCGTGACCGCCCCGATCGGCTGCACGCAGATGCCGCCGATGCGGCGGCTCTCCTGCTGGATGAAATCCACGTGGCTGCGCTCATCGAGGGGGGGGGTGGTGTTGGGCATGACGCACACCGTCGTAAATCCGCCGCGCGCCGCGGCCTGCACGCCTGTCTCAATGGTTTCCTTGTCCTCGCGGCCGGGCTGGCGCAGGTGCGTGTGCAGGTCGATGAGCCCTGGGACGACCAGCTGGCCCGCCGCATCGATTATTTTGGCGCCATTGGCTGGGATGGCCGTCTCGATGGCGGCGATTTTGCCGCGTTCGATCAGGACGTCAAACGTCCCGTCGCGCTGGTTGGCCGGGTCGATGAGATACCCGTTCTTAATTAAGAGTTTAGACATTGGTTCGTGCCTGGGTGCCCGTGTGCTAGGATTCTTCCTCAACTTTTGGGGCGCCGGAGACGAGGTAGAGCACCGCCATGCGGACCGCCAGGCCGTTGGTGACCTGGTCGAGGATGACAGAGTACGGCCCGTCGGCAACGCTGGAGTCCAGCTCGACACCGCGGTTGACCGGCCCCGGATGCATGATGAGCACGTCCGGTTTCGCTTGCTTGAGCCGCTCGCGGTCCAGTCCGTAGCGCAACCGGTACTCGCGCAGGCTGGGCACCAGCTGGGCTTCCTGCCGCTCGTGCTGAATCCGCAGGAGCATCACGACATCCGCAGCGCGGATCGCCTCATCGACCCGGTGGCTCACCGTGACCCCGAGCTGCTCGATCTGCGGCGGCAGCAACGTCGGCGGTGCGCACACCGTCACCCGCGCCCCCAGCTTCGTCAGCCCCCAGATGTTGGAGCGGGCGACGCGCGAGTGCGCGATGTCGCCGACGATGCACACGTTCAATCCGGCGACGCGGCCTTTCTTCTCCTGGATCGTGAACAGGTCCAGGAGCGCCTGCGTGGGGTGCTCGTGCGCCCCGTCGCCGGCGTTGATGACCGACGCCGCAGCGTGGCGTGCAATGAGGTGGGGTACCCCGGCCGCGGCATGGCGGATGACGAGAATATCCACCTTCAGCGCCTCGAGGTTGCGGACGGTGTCCAGGACGGTTTCCCCTTTGGTGAGGCTGGAGCTCTGCGCCGTGATGTTGACGATGTCGGCGGAGAGCCGCTTGGCCGCCAGCTCAAACGACGTGCGGGTGCGCGTGCTGGGTTCAAAGAAGAGGTTCACGACGGTCTTGCCGCGCAGGGCCGGGACTTTCTTGATCGGCCGTAGGGAGATTTCCCGGAAGGACTCAGCGGTCTGCAGGACGAGGCGGATCTCCTCCACCGACAGCTCCCGCAGGCCCAGCAGATCCTTTTTCGTCCAGGCGGCGGCGCTCACCGCGTCTTTGGTCATCGTCACGCCGTTGGCCATCGTCAGCTCCGCTCCGCGTCCACCGGCACCTCGAGGACGACTTCTTCCTTCTCATCGAGCTCGTTGAGGCGCACGTCCACCCGCTCCTGGAGGCTCGTCGGGATATTCTTGCCCACGTAGTCGGCCCGGATAGGCAGTTCCCGGTGTCCGCGGTCCACCAACACCGCCAGCTGGATCGTGTTCGGCCGCCCCAGATCGCTGATCGCGTTGAGCGCGGCCCGGATCGTGCGGCCGGTAAACAGGACGTCATCCACCAGGATCAGATGCAAGCCAGCCACATCAAAGGAGATCTCCGTGGCGTGGACAACAGGGTTGGGGGCAATGCGGGAGAGGTCGTCGCGATAGAGCGTAATATCGAGGATCCCGACCGGCACCGGATGTTCGCCAATCGCCTCGATCTCACGAGCCAGGCGTTGGGCGAGGAGGGCTCCGCGGGTGCGGATGCCGATGAGCGCCAGGTGTTCGGTGCCCTTGTGGTGCTCCACAATCTCGTGGGCCACACGGGTCAGTGCCCGGCGAATCGCTGCCCCATCAAGAACCTTGGCCTTCTCGCGGAAGCCGGACACAAAAAATGCCCCGCTCTCTGGCTGGGGCTTCTCATGTCGAGCTGGACTCTCTGCCATCTCCCTTTCCCGCCTCTCAGGACGGGTTTTAAAGGCGATACAATTGCTATTATTATACGAAAAAACCCCGGTGTTTGTCAACCCCCCAATCAAAGAATATTTTTTGGCTTCCTGGGCAGGATGGTCTCTTCCTCCTGGGGCTCTGCCGAGCTGATTCCTGCGCTGATTCCTCTGGTTGAACTCTTCACAAAGTCAATCAGCACTTTGAGTTGTGTAGATTTACACTCCTGTTCAATCGCTTTCATGGCATGCGAAACGCTTAAGCTCTCCCGATACAGCAACCGGTAAGCCCGCTTGATCTCCTCCCGGACCGGCGGGGCCAACCCGGCGCGGCGCAATCCCACTGCGTTGATCCCCTGGATGACCGCCGGCCGCCCTCCGCAGAGCAAGTAGGGCGGGACGTCTTTATTGACCGCGGAGAGCCCGCTGACCATAGCCAGCTGCCCGATGCGGGTGAACTGGTGGATGACCACCATGCCGGAAATGACCGCCCCATCGTGGACCTCACAGTAGCCTGCCAGCGTGGCCAGGTTGGTGAGAATCGTCCGGCTGCCCACCTGGCAGTTGTGTCCGAGGTGCGCGTTGGCCATGAGGAAGTTGTCATCGCCGACCACGGTCGCAGATTCTTCTTTGGTTCCGCGGTGGATGGTGACGTACTCCCGGATGGTGTTGCGGTGGCCGATCTTTGTGAAGGAGGCCCCGCCGGAAAAGGTGAGGTCCTGCGGCAGGTGGCCGATGACCGCCCCCATGTGGATCTGGTTCCCGTCACCGATGGTGGTGCCCGGACCGATGTAGACGTTCATCCACAGCTTATTTCGAGAGCCGATGATCACGCCGTCTTCAATCACACACCCAGGGCCGATGTCGTTGCCGCCGCCGAGCTGGACGTTTTTGCCGATCGTCACGCTGGGGTGGATGGTATTCATCACCCGTGCCCCCGTGCCCACGTGTCCCCGTGCGGACGCGGCGTAAAGACCAGGACAAATTCGCCGCGCGGCGGCGTCTTCGTAAAGTGCGCTCGCAGATCGCTGACTCGTCCGCGCCGCGTCTCCTCAAACTTCTTCGTCAGCTCGCGGCTGCATGACATTGGGATATCTCCAAGGGTTTCCTCAATATCGCCCAACGTCTTGAGCAGCCGGTGCGGAGACTCGTACAGAATGACCGTCCGCGGCTCGCCCTGCAGCGACGCCAGCTTCTTGCGCCGCGGACCTGGCTTCACCGGCAGGAACCCCTCGAACGTGAATCGATCCGTCCGCAGCCCGGAGAGCACAAGCGCCATCAGCGACGCCGACGCTCCCGGGACCACCTCCACGGGCAACCCTTCAGCAATCGCGGCCTGCACGAGCGGGGTCCCCGGATCCGAAATGCCCGGCAGTCCCGCATCGGAAACCAGTGCCACGCGCTTGCCGCCGCGAATCTCCTCCACCAGCCGACGCGCCTTGCCCGCTCCGCTGTAGGCATGGTAGCTGGTGGTTGGCCTCGTCACCCCGTACGCCTTCAGCAGAATCGCCGTGCGCCGCGTGTCCTCGCAGGCGATCAGATCAACGGCTTTGAGCGTGTCAATTGCCCGGAGGCTGATGTCCTTCAGATTTCCGATTGGCGTAGCGACGATATAGAGTGTTCCGCCCATCGTCGCAAGCGGAAATCACCAAGCACCAAATCCCAAATTCCAAATAAATTCCAAGCTCCAAGCTCCAAATTCCAAACGTTTGGTGCTTGGAATTTGGTGCTTGGTGCTTATTTGGTGCTTGGGATTTGGAATTTGGTTATTCAACTGTCACGCTCTTGGCCAGGTTCGGCGGCTGGTCGATGTCGCAGCCGTTGGCATCGGCCACGTAGTAGGCGAACAGTTGCAGCGGAATCGCCGCCACGACGGGCGAAAAGAATTCTTCCGTCCTGGGAATCGTAATCAGGCTGTCGGCATGGCGCTTGATGGCCGGATCGCCTTCGGAGGCGATGACGATGCACGCACCCTTGCGCGCACGGACCTCTTCGATGTTCGAGATGACCTTCTCGTAAACCGAGGAGTGCGGGGCGACGAACATCACGGGCCAGCCCTTCCGGATGAGCGAAATCGGGCCGTGCTTCATCTCGCCCGCCGCATAGCCTTCGGCGTGGATGACCGGGCAGATCTCCTTGAGCTTCAGCGCGCCTTCCAGGGCGCTGGGGTAGTTGTACCGCCGCCCGAGATAATAGAAGTTCCTGGCCCGCGCGTACTCGCCGGCAACTGCCTTCACCGCGCGTTCCGTCTCTAGCGCCCGCTGCACCGCTTCTGGCAGTTTGGCGAGCCCGTCGAAGAGCCGACGCCACTGCGCCGGCGGCAGGCACGCGCGTCGCTTCGCCAGATAGAGAGTCAGGAGTGCTAACGCCGTGATCTGCGAGGTGTACGCTTTGGTCGAGGCCACCGCGATCTCCGGCCCGGCGTGGGTATAGAGCATCGCGTCCACCGCGCGCGCGATCGAGGAGCCCATGACATTGCAAATGGCCAGCGTCTTCGCCCCATGGGCTTTCGCCATCTGGATGCTCGCCAGCGTATCGGCGGTTTCCCCCGACTGGGTGATCGCGATCACGGTAGTGTCGCGGCCCAGCTGCGCCCCACGGTAGCGGAACTCGCTGGCCAGATCCACGTCCACGGGGATCCGCGTACACTCCTCCAGCATGTACTCGCCCACCAGGCCGGCGTGATACGCGGTGCCGCAAGCGATGACGATGAACTTCTCGTTGGGCGAGAGGCGGTCGAGGAACTGCTTCGTGCGCCGGTCAAATGTCAGGCGCCGTTTGCCGGCGTCCAAGCGGTTGAACAGCGTCTGCTCGATCGTCGCCGGCTGCTCGTGGATTTCCTTGAGCATGAAGTGCGGGTAGCCTTCCTTGCGGGCGGCGGCGACATCCCACGCCACCGTCGTGGCCTTGCGGTGGAGACGCTTACCGTCCAGCGTCGTCAGACGCGGCCCTGACGCGGACAGCTCGACGACTTCGTGGTCGTTCAAATACACCACGCGGCGCGTCCGCCCGAGGATCGCGGGCACGTCGCTGGCGAAGAACGCTTCGCGCTTGCCAACGCCGACGATCAGCGGGCTGCTGTTCTTCGCGCCGAAGAGCCGGTGTGGTTCATGTTTCGACAGCAGGCAGACCGCGTAGGAACCCCGCAGCTCTTTCAGCGCATGGCGGAACGCGCAGTCCAGCGGTTCGCGCTTGGCGTACTCCTCGACGAGATGCGCGATCACTTCGGTGTCTGTCTGCGAGCGAAACCGGTGCCCCTTCGCCAGCAGTTGACTCTTGAGTTCCGCGTAGTTTTCGACGATGCCGTTGTGGACAACGGCCAGCGTCTGCTTGCAGTCCGTGTGGGGATGGGCGTTGGCTTCCGTCGGCTCGCCATGCGTCGCCCATCTCGAGTGACAAACGGCTATATGCCCATCCCGAATGGGCTGGCGGCGGATCGACTCCACCAGCGCCTCGATCTTTCCGACCCTCTTGCGCACCTCGATCCCACGGCCGTTGAGGACTGCGATCCCGGCGGAGTCGTAGCCACGGTACTCCAGACGACGGAGGGCCTCCAGCACCGTCTCGACGACGGGGGCCTTGCCGACGTAGCCGACAATTCCGCACATGTGCCGGTGGTTAGTGGTTAGTGGTTAGTGGTCGGTGGAACCTACAATACATCACGAACCTCTGCGTTGGTAGACGAGGCGCCCGCCGACCAGGGTCAGCCGGACGCGGAATGTACGATCAAAAATGACGAGGTCAGCGCGCGCGCCGACCCGCAGTGCCCCGCGCGATCCCAAACGCAACAGCCGCGCCGGCACCTCGCTGGCCATGCGGATCGCGTCTGCCAGCGGCACGCCGCACGCCGTGGCCATCCGCTTCACCGCCTCGATCATCGTCAGACAGCTGCCTGCCAGCACTCCGCGCCGGGTATAGTAGGCTCCGCTGCGAGCCGTCACCTGCCAGCCTTGTCGCCGGATCGAGTCCGTCACGAGCGCAATCCGCTGCGGCCCCTTGGCCTGCAGGAGCAACCGCAGGGCGCTGTGGCCGACATGCACTCCATCGGCGATGACCATCGTCGTGACACGATCATCGGTGAGTGCGGCATTCAGCAGGGATGGGTCGCGATGGTGCAGCGGCTGCATGCCGTTGAAGACGTGCGTCACCGCCGACGCCCCCGCATCCACTGCACCATATGCGGTATTCGCGTCCGCCGTCGAGTGGCCGAGCGACGCGACCACGCGGTGCCGTCGGCACCAGCGAATCGCCGCATCGGCGCCGCGAAGCTCCGGCGCAATCGTCATCATCTTGAGCCGTCCCGCGGCGGCGCGGGCCACACGGTCGAGCTCCGACGCTGTGGGGACGCGCATCCACCGTTTCGGCAGCGCCCCGGCGCGTGCAGGATTCACGAACGGGCCTTCAAGATGGAGGCCGACGCACACAGCTCCCTCGTGCGGTTCGGCGTGCGTACGTTCCACCGCGTGCCGCAATAGATCGCGCGGCGGCTCCGGCCCTAGCGTCGTCAAAAAACTGGTTGTCCCGGCGCGCGCCGCATCGCGCGACACGATGTCGGGCGGTCCCCACACGTGCAGATCAATGAAGCCGGGGGCGAGATAGCTGCCGCGCACGCTGATTGTCCGTGCACCCCGCGGAGCGCTCCGGCGGATCGCGGCGATGCGGCCCTGCGAAACCTTCAGCGCCCCGCTCGTGATGCCGCGTGGCGTAATGAGCTTCGCGTGGGTCAACCAGAAGTCAGCCACAGCGGATTCTCAAAGAACGTCCCCGGCGGGGATCGAACCCGCATTGTCAGCTCGAAAGGCTGGTGTCCTGGCCATTGGACGACGGGGACGAAAACGCACTATTTCTTCCGTTTGCCCCTGGCTGTGACAACGCGTGAGCGCGGTCTTGGTTTTGCTTTCGGCCGAGCCGCGGGTTTTGGCTGAGGCTTTCTCACCGCTTTCGTTTTCGGTGCTGGGGCTGCAGCGGCTTTCATTCGTTGAGACTTGAGGGCTTCGGGTGCTGCCGCCGGGACCTCGCTCGGCGCCGCGGCGGGCGCAGGAAGCTCAGCGGCTTCCTCCTCCTTCTCCTTCGGCACGACCGCGGCCACGGACGCCACCCGGTCCTTGCCTTTGATATGGATGAGCCGCACCCCTTGCGCGGCCCGGCCGGTCGAGCGAACGTCTTTCACGGAGGAGCGGACCATCATGCCCTCATGGGTGATGAGCATAACTTCGTCCTGCTCCGTCACGGTCTTTGCCCCGACGACCTGGCCGTTCTTCGACGTCACCTTGATGTTAATGATCCCTTTGCCGCCGCGGCTCTGGAGCCGGTACTCATCCACCGGACTGCGCTTGCCGAAGCCCAGGGTCGTGACCGTCAGCAGCTCCGCGTCCGGCTTGGCCAGCACCATCGTGATGACCGCATCGCCCTTGCCCAGGCGGATGCCGCGCACCCCGCGCGCGGAACGGCCGACCTCGCGCGCCTGCTCCTCCGGGAACCGGATCGCCTTGCCTTGCTGCGTGATGAGCAGCAGCTCCCGCTTGCCGTCGGTGATTTCCGCCTCGATCAGCTCATCGCCCTTCTCCAGCGTGATGGCGATGATGCCGGCTTTGCGCTGGTTCGAGTAGTCCTCCAGCGCGGTCTTCTTGATTGTGCCCTGCTTGGTCGCCATGACGAGGAACTGCCCGGGGTCGAATGATTTGACTGCGACGAACGTGGAGAGCCGCTCGTCCTTCTGGAGCGAGAGCAGATTAACGATCGCCGTGCCCTTCGCGTAGCGGCTGGCCTGCGGCACTTCGTGGACCTTGATCCAGTAGCAGCGGCCGAGGTTGGTGAAGAAGAGCAGCGTCTCGTGTGTCGAGGCCACGAACAGGTGCTCGACGAAATCCTCCTCCTTCGTCTCCATCGCGGTCACGCCCACGCCGCCGCGCTTCTGCTTCCGGTAGGACGAGACCGGGATCCGCTTGATGTAGCCGGCGTGGGAGATCGTGATGACGACGTCTTCCTCGGCGATGAGGTCCTCGATCTTGAAATCCTTCACCTCGCCGAGAATCTCGGTGCGCCGCTCATCGCCGAAGCGCTTCTTCAGCTCCTGCAGCTCCTCCTTGATAAGCTCCAGCACTTTCTTCTCGCTCTTGAGCAGTGACTCGTAATACTCGATCTTCTTGATCAGCTCCAGGTACTCGGCCTCGATCTTGTCGCGCTCCAGCGCCGTGAGCCGCTGCAGCTGCATTTCCAAAATGGCCTGCGCCTGCTTCTCGCTGAAGTCGAACTTTTTAACCAGCGCCTCTTTGGCCTCGACAGGGCTCTTTGAGGCTTTGATCGTCTTGATGATGGCATCGAGGTGCGACAGCGCCTTCTTGAGACCCTCCAGGATGTGCGCCCGATCCTTCGCGCGCGTCAGCTCGAATTTCGTGCGCCGGATGACGACCTCGCGCCGGTAGTCCACGAACGCCTGGAGCATCGGCTTGAGGCCCAGAACGCGCGGCCGGCCGTCGACCAGGGAGAGCATGATGATGCCGAACGCGGACTCCATCGTCGTGTGCTTGAAGAGCTGATTGAGGACGACCTGGTCGTTGGCGTCTCGCTTGAGCTCGATGACGACGCGCATGCCTTCTTTGTCGGACTCATCCCGCAGGTCGGAGATGCCTTCGAGCTTCTTGTCCTGCACCAGCTGCGCGATCGACTCGATCAGGTTGGCCTTATTCACTTGGTACGGCAGTTCGGTGATGATGACCGCCTGGCGGTTGCCCTTGAGCTGCTCCACCTGGGCTTTCGAGCGGATGCGCAGGCTCCCGCGTCCGGTCTGGTAAGCGTCCTTGATGCCGCCGCGGCCACAGATGATGGCCCCGGTCGGGAAATCCGGCCCCTGGACATGGCGCATCAGCTTGGCCAGCTCAATCTCCGGATCGTCGATCAGCACGCACAGGGCGTCCACCACTTCGCTTAGGTTGTGCGGCGGGATGTTCGTCGCCATCCCGACGGCGATCCCGCTGGATCCATTGACGAGCAGGTTCGGCAATTTCGCCGGCAGGATTTTCGGTTCCTTCAGTGAGCCGTCGAAGTTCGGCCCGAAATCCACTGTGTCCTTATCGATATCCGAAAGTAACTCCATTGCAATGTGCGCCAGGCGCGCCTCCGTGTAACGCATTGCCGCCGCGGCGTCTCCATCCACACTGCCCCAGTTGCCTTGTCCGTCGATGAGCGGATACCGCAGGGAAAAATCCTGGACCATCCGCACGAGCGTGTCATAGACTGCAATATCACCGTGAGGATGGTAGCGACCCAATGTGTCACCGACGATGCGCGCGCACTTCTTATAGGGCTTGCCTGGCTCGAGCCCGAGCTCTTGCATCGCGTAGAGGATGCGCCGATGGACCGGCTTGAGCCCGTCGCGGACGTCGGGCAGGGCCCGCCCGACGATCACGCTCATCGCGTACGAGAGGTAGGAGTCTTTGATCTCCTCTTCGATGTCCCGCGGAACGATCTTTTCGCCTAAGGTGTACATGCCTCACACATCCAAATTCTTGACTTCGAGGGCGTGTTCCTCAAGAAATTGCTTGCGCGGCTCGACCTCCTCGCCCATCAGCGTCGTGAACATCGTCTCGGCCTCGACCGCGTCCTCCTGGGTAACTTTCAGGATCGTCCGCTTGGCCGGGTCCATCGTCGTCTCCCACAGCTGGGTCGGGTTCATTTCCCCGAGCCCCTTGTACCGCTGGATCGTCATCCCCTTGCGGCCTTCTTCCTC
>JACQHS010000058.1 GCA_016198915.1 Candidatus Omnitrophota bacterium | reverse complement strand
CGCGGGAAGCCCGCGCCGAAGCGGTCCATGTCGTAGTGGGAGGTCGCCGTGGCCATGTACTCCATGCCGCAGCAGGCGGTTACGAAGGGGTACTGAAAGATAGAGAACTTGCGCGCCCAGCCAAGTGCTGCATCCACGCGCGTCGTCATCCAGTTGAGCTTGGAGAGGTCCGCCATCAGCTCCAATCCAACGCGCCCTGCTTCCAGGCGTAGAGAAAGCCGGCCACCACGATCGCCAGGAAGAAGCCCATTTCGATCAGCCCGAACCAGCCCAGCTCCCTGACCAGCACCGCCCACGGAAACAGGAACACCAGCTCCACATCGAAGACAACAAACAGCATGGCCACGACGTAGAAATGGACCGGCATCCGGCCACCCGGCAGGGCGATCGGGTCTTTGCCGCATTCAAACGGCTTGGCTTTGACCGGATTCGGCCGCTTGGGCCCGAACAAGGCATTGGCGAAGAGCATGATCAGCCCCACGGCGAGGGCCATGGCGGCTAAGAGGAGAATGCTGGCGTATTCAATCATCCCACCACCTGCTGATATCCCGCCCCTGGGCGGGATGCGCGGCGAATGAAACACATGCCCATGAACTCCCACCATCCGCCGCGCCCACAGCGACTTCCACGGTCATTTCTCATGTCGTCGCTGTGGCCAGCAGGTAGTGGGATCATGGGCAGGGATTGTGAATATTTTCACAATCACTATAACACCCGGTGAGGGTGCTGTCTATTCCGTTGTGAGGCGTGAACGGGGGGGTTACTTGTTGTAGTCGAGCCCCCGCTCCAGGAACTGCTCGTCCATGCGCTTGGGCGCGAAATAGCTGCGGACGAACGCCTTGAGCGGCTCGATGTCGAACTGCCGGCAGCTATAGACGTCGATGGAGATGAAGTCCTTCGGCGTCAAGGTGTGGAGCTGGATACCGCTTTCCACCAACGGGATCCAGCCGCTCAGGCCGGCTTTGTCGGGAAACCGCTTGCCGTCTGTGCGGAAGATGAACGGCGGCGACTGCGGCTCCACCTTGAGCACTCCGACGATGGCTTCGAGGAAGTTATAACAGAGGGTGAGATCATCACAGGCGCCCTTTTTGCAGTCATAAAGATCAAGCAGAAGCTGAAACCCGAATGGCGGAACCGGACGGCGCCTCGGCTTACTGGCTTCAACTTCCACAGGCGCCTCAACGACTTGCGGCATATATCTTCCTCTTACTTGGGGACGTTTCTATTTTCGCGCCCTGGTGCCGTACAGCGAAAATAGAAATGTCCCCAAAAAGACACCCCGACGATGATTCGTCGGGGCTCGAATACTGGGCCGTCCTGGTTGTCGAACTTGATTCGATCATTCCCCTCGCGTTCGTCCACTGTCTGAATGGAATACTAACGCAACCACACCAAATGTCAATAGGAATTGTTCGACTCGTCGCCCAAGAATTTCATGTTATACTTGTGTTCCTCCGATGAACACGCCCAGCAAAAGCCTGACGCGGTTTTTGGCTTACGTGCGCCCGTACCGGGGTGTTGTGGCCTTGGCCGTCGCCTGCGGGATCGTCCGCTACCTGGTGCCGCTCGCGCTGCCGTGGACGGTCAAGATTCTGGTCGATGAGTTCTTCCCCGCAGGCAGCGGCAGGCCGCATCTCCAACTCCATGTCCTCATGGCGGGCCTCTGCGCCCTCTATGCGGTCTATGCGGTGGCCAGCTACTGGCGCTCCTACCTGGCCGGCCTGGCCGGCCACCGGGTCATCTTCGATTTGCGCCAAGCGCTCTACCTTCACGTCCAGCGCATGAGCCTCAGCTTTTTCGACCGCCAGCGCATCGGCGAAGTCGTCTCCCGCATGACGACCGACATCGCCTCGGCTCAGAATTTCGTGGGGGCTGCGCTCGTCAGCACCGTGATGGACCTCTCCTGCGTCGCCGTCATCATCGTGCTGCTCTTCGCCGCACACCCGACCTTGGCCTGGGTGTCGCTGTCTGTCCTGCCCTTCTACGCGCTGCTCAGTTACCACCTGCAGAAGCGCATCCGGGCCAAGAGCCGCGCCATGCATCGCAAGCTCCAGGAGATGTCCGGCGACCTGCATGAGCAGTTTGCCGGCATCTCGACGATCCAGGCGTTCACGCAGGAAGAGGCCGAAGCGAGGGGATTCCGGGAACAGAGCGAAGAATACCTCGACACGGTGCTGGGCAGCGTGAAGCTCCAGTCGATCGCGCTGGGCTCGACAGGCTTCTTGACCGCCTTGGGTCCCATCCTTGTGTTATGGGTGGGGGCGACGGAGGTGTGGTCCGGACGCCTGAGCGTCGGAATGCTGATGGCGTTCTACGCGTACCTCGGGATGCTCTACCAGCCGATCCAGCGGCTCACGGAACTAAATTTGATTCTGGCCAACAGCCTGGCGGCGATGGACCGGATCTTCGAGGTGTTCGATACGTTCCCGGAGGTGCGCCAGCGGCCGGATGCGGTGACGTGGCCGCGGGTTCAAGGCGAGATCGCGTTTGAGGACGTCAGCTTCCACTATGAGGGCCGCGAACCGGTCCTCGAGCACTTGCAGCTTGGGATTGCCTCCGGCACGACCGTTGCGCTCGTCGGCCCAAGCGGTGCCGGCAAATCCACGCTGGTGAAGCTGCTGCCGCGGTTCTATGATGTGACCGGGGGCCGCATCATGGTGGATGGGACGGACATCCAGAGGGCCACGCTCAAATCGTTGCGGCAGCAGATCGCGATTGTCCCTCAGGAACCGATCTTGTTCAGCGGCACCATCGCAGACAATCTGCGTTACGGCAAACCCGAGGCGGCCGAAGCCGACATCCGGCGCGCCGCCCGCGAAGCGTTCGCGGAGCCGTTTATCGAGCAGCTGCCGGCGGGCTACGACACGGAAATCGGCGAGCGGGGCGTGCGGCTGTCAGGGGGGCAGAAACAACGGCTGGCGATCGCCAGGGCGTTTTTGCGTGATGCGCCGATCGTGATCCTTGATGAGCCCACTTCGGCGCTGGATGCGGAATCGGAGGAGCTGATCAAGCAGGCGCTGCGCCGGCTGTTGGAGGGCCGCACGGCGCTCATTATCGCCCACCGCCTCTCAACGATCCAGCACGCCCACCGGGTCATCGTCCTCGAGGAGGGGCGCGTCATCGAGCAGGGCCGACACGACGAGTTGCTCAGGCGCCCGAACGGCCTCTACCGGCGCTACGCCGAGCGCCAGCTGGCGTCCCGTTAAAGGGTCGCCGCCTCTCCCGTAATCATCGCGATCGTCTTCAGCAGCTCCGAAAAATCCACCGGTTTCGTCAGGTAGGCGTCGGCGCCGTGGGCAAATCCCCGCAGCTGATCGGCCGGACTGTCCAGAGCCGTCAGCATGACGACGGGCAGCTCCCAGGGGCTGAACTGCTGCCTTAGATTTCGGCACACGTCATAGCCGCTCATGTCCGGCAGTTTCAGGTCAAGCAGCACGACGTCGGGCTGGTAATCCAGCGCGCAGCCCAGCGCTCCCTGCCCCGTGGCCTCCGCGTGCACCTCAAAGCCATGGAGTTGCAGCCACTGCTCCAGTACCTTGGAAAATCCGAGTTCGTCTTCGACCATCAGAATCCGTTTCTTCCGCTCTTCCATCATCCCTCTTCCCTCCCTTCGAAACACAAAACGCCCTCAACACGTCTTGAGGGCGCTGTACTTCGACTGTACCTGAGTCGCTAGAAGGATGTCAAGGTGCGTTAAGGAAATAGAAACGTCCCCATTTTTCTGGTAAGATTGGCAGCGTCATGTGGCTGAAGATTCTGGTGGTCAGCGTCGTCTGCTTGCTCGTAAACATCCCCCTTGGGGTGATGCGTGAGCGCTCACGCAAATTTTCCCTGGCTTGGATCTTTTGGGTTCATGCTTCGATTCCCCTGATCATCGCGCTGCGCATCGTCCTGCACCTGCCCTGGATCGCCATCCCCATCAACATCGCCTCGGCCGTCCTCGGCCAAATCATCGGCGCCGCCCGGCATCGTAAGAGATCAGTGGTCAGTGGTTAGTGGTCGGTGGTCAGTGGTCGGTGGCCAGTGCAGGTCGTCACTGATCACCGATCACTAATCACTGATCACTGTTAGTAGCGGGCCATCTCTAGATCAACGTCTTCCGCCCACTTGTCGATGCCACCGTGGAGATGCTTGAGCTTCTTGAAGCCGAAGTGCTCGAGCGTCTTGATCGCCTGCTGGCTGCGCGGGCCGTGATGGCAATAGACGACGATCGTATCCGCCGTGTCGAGCTCATTCGTGCGCAAGTGCAGCTCTGAGAGTGGAATCAGCGCCGAGCCTTCGATGTGAACGATCTCATACTCGTGCGGCTCCCGCACGTCCAGGAGCACGGCGTTTGGCTCTCGCTGCAGCAGCGCCTTGATCTCCTGCGGGCTCAAATCGTAGACGCTCGTGTCCAGCGCCTGCTCCTGGCCTCGTCCCACACCGCAAAACGCCTCGTAGTCGATCAGCTTCGTGATGGTGGGCTTGTCGCCGCACACCGGGCAGGCGGGATTGCGCTTGAGCTTGACCTCGCGGAACTCCATCTTGAGCGCGTTGTAGAGCAGGAGGCGCCCGATCAGCGGCTCCCCCTTGCCGATGATCAGCTTCACCGCCTCGGTCGCCTGGATGATGCCGATGATTCCTGGCAGCACCCCCAGCACCCCGCCCTCGGCGCAGCTGGGCACCATGCCGGGCGGGGGCGGTTCAGGATACAGGCACCGGTAGCAGGGACCCTTGAACGGAGAGAAGATCGTCGCCTGGCCGTCGAACCGGAAGATCGAGCCGTAGATATTGGGCTTCTTCTGGAACACACAGGCGTCGTTCACGAGGTAGCGCGTCGGGAAGTTATCCGTCCCGTCGATCACGATGTCGTAGTCCTTGATGAGCTCCAACACGTTGTCGCTGGAGATTTTGGCGTTGAACGTCTTTACCTGGACCTCGGGATTGATGGCGTTGATCCGCTCCTTGGCCGACTCGACTTTCAGGCGGCCGACGTCCTCGGTGCGGTGGATGATCTGCCGCTGGAGGTT
>JACQHS010000069.1 GCA_016198915.1 Candidatus Omnitrophota bacterium | reverse complement strand
CGGTGAGGCAGGTTGGCCGGACATGTCGGATTCACTACAGCACGACGTCAGCCCGCCTACGGGATGATGTCATCTTTCTGGTGCGTTCGCTCGGCGGGATTGCCTACTCCAGAAGCCGGGTCGCCGCGGGGCGCGTACCGGGACGGGCGAGAGGACGAGACGTACGCCATGTCTCGGATTCATATATCCTCGACATCCGCCTGCCCGAGTCCCTCCAACCCTTCCGCTTATCTCGAAAACTTGAGAGGTACCAACAGACCGGCGGTGGACATCCGGCGCGATACATGGAGAGCATTGAGCGCATTGGCGAACATGAGGCCGTATGTATACGTGTCGACGCTCCGAACTCACTGTACGTGACCGATGACTTCATTGTCACCCACAACACGCTCAACGATTCCTACATCATTCTCGATGAGGCGCAGAACACGACGAGCGAGCAGATGAAGATGTTCCTCACGCGGCTCGGGTTTGATTCGAAGGCGGTCATCACCGGCGACATCACGCAGATCGACCTGCCCACCGACCGGGTCTCCGGGCTGATCCAGGTGCAGGGGATTTTGGCCAACATCCCCGGGATTCAGTTTGTGACCTTCAGCGGACAAGATGTCGTCCGCCATGAGCTGGTCCAAGAGATCATCAAGGCCTACGAACAGAATAACCACCCATGAAAGTTCGGAATGCGAAATGCGGAATTCGGAATGAATGGTTGTCTCGGTAAGGAACGAGCAGCGGGGCGCCCCGGTCAACACGAGGCAGATGGCGCGACTGGCGGGCCGCGCCGTCCGGCGGCTGCGGATCCGGACGCGGGGGACGCTGGCGATCACGTTCATTGACACGCGGCGCATGCGCGCGCTCAACCGGCGCTTTCTGCGCCATGACCGGGCTACCGATGTGCTCAGCTTCCGCTATCATCGCGAACCAGTTGTTGGCGATATCCTCATTTCGCCGTCTGCTGCTCGAGCCTATGCGCGAGCGCATGGACTGAAATACGCAGACGAACTGTCTCGCTACGTCGTCCATGGCTTGCTCCATTGGACCGGGCAGAACGATCAGACGCCGGCCCAACGAAGAAAGATGCGGAGAAGGGAAGACCGCATCTTGAAAGTGTGCGGTTGATGGCCATTCACACTGCGGATGCGATTGTGCTCAGACGATATCCCTACCGGGAAACGAGTGTTATCGTCACCTGTTTAACGGATCGATACGGCAAGGTAAAGGGATTGGTCAAGGGCTTGATGGCGCAGCCGAACCGGCATCGCAGCGCAATGGAGCCGCTCACCGTGAACCGCATCGTGTTCTATGACACGCGCACAAGCCAGCTCCACCTGGTGTCCCAGTGCGAGCTCCTCTCGCCGATGGCCCAGCTGACCAAGGACCTTGAAACGATGCGGTCGGCCGCCTTCTGTGTTGAGCTGACGGATGCCGTGGTGCCGCTGGAAGAGCCGCAGCCGGCGGCCTATCACTTGCTGAAGGACGCGCTGGAGCGGCTCGCGCTCGACGGCGGAGAGCCGGCGGCGCTCCGCGCGCATTTCACGGTGCGGCTGCTGCATCTGGCTGGCTTCCAGCCGCAGCTGGATCGCTGCACCGGCTGCCATACGATGGTGCACCGCGAAGGCTACTGGAGTGCGAGCCAGGGCGGGCTGCTCTGCGCCGGCTGCCTCCATGAAGACCCGCGGGCGGAGCCTGTCGGGTCCGTGCTGCTCGGCGTTCTGGAAACGCTCGCTGAATCCGCGCAGCCGATGCCCTTGGACCCGCAGATCCTGCCTGCGCTTCAGCGGCGGCTCGATGAGTTTCTCCACTGGCGGCTTGATCACCCCTTAAAAACGCTCCAGGCTCCAGGCTCCAGGCTCAAGGCAGAAACCGCATCGGCCTCCAGCCTTCAGCCTCGAGCCTAGAGCAAATATGATGGACTTCCAGCGGTTGATTCGCACGCTCGATACGTTCTGGGAACAGCAGGGCTGCCTCATCGTCCAGCCGTACGACGTGGAGATGGGGGCAGGGACGTTTCATCCGGCAACCTTTTTCGGGGCCCTCGGGCCGCAGCCGTGGCGCGCGGCGTACGTCCAGCCGTCCCGCCGCCCTGCCGACGGCCGGTATGGGGAGAACCCCCTGCGGATGCAGCGCTACTATCAATATCAGGTCATCCTGAAGCCGACGCCTGACGATGTGCAGAGCCGCTACCTCGAGAGCCTGCGGGCATGCACGCTCAAGCTGGATGACCACGATGTCCGCTTCGTGCAGGATGACTGGGAATCGCCGACGCTGGGCGCCTGGGGGTTGGGGTGGGAGGTGTGGCTGGACACGCTCGAGGTCACGCAGTTCACCTACTTCCAGCAGGTGGGCGGCCTTGATCTGGAGCATATCTCCTGTGAGATCACCTACGGCCTCGAGCGGATCGCGATGTTCATCCAAGAGACAGAAGACGTGTACCGTCTGGCCTGGGGACCGAAGGCGCGGTACGGTGACCTCCACCTGGCCGCTGAGCGCGAGGGCTCCACGTACAATTTTCATCACGCAGACATCGCGTTCCATCAGCAGCTCTTTGCCAGCCATGAACGCGAGGCAAAACGGCTGCTGGACGAGCAGCTCCTCATGCCGGCCTACGAACACCTGCTGAAGTGCAGCCATACCTTCAACCTCTTGGATGCGCGGGGTGCTGTCAGCCAATCGGACCGCCCTCGGCTGATCCTCCGGATCCGCGCGCTGGCCAAGCGCTGTGCCGAACTGTATCTCGAGCGATGTCATGAAAACACCAAAGCAGGCTAAGAAAATTCGGACCGAACTGCGTACCGATGATTTCCTGCTGGAGATCGGGACGGAGGAGTTGCCGGCGGCCTACCTGCCGGAGCTCATTCGCCAGTTGAGAGAAGAAGGAGGGACGGCGTTCCGAGACAACCACCTCACCTGTGCGCAGGTGGAGAGCTTCGGCACGCCGCGCCGGCTGGTGCTCGTCGTGCGTGGCCTGGCCGCGATGCAGCACAAGCCGGCGGAAAAAATCCGCGGCCCCTCGCAGCAAATGGCCTACGACGCCGAGGGACAGCCGACGAAAGCGCTCCTGGGATTCCTGCGCTCTCGCAGCGGCACGCTCGCGCAGACGCAGCTGGAGCCGTCCGACAAAGGCTCCTACGTCTATTTGCTCATTCCGCCGCGCGACGTCCCGACCCCAGCCGTCTTGCCGCAGGTCGTGTCTGAGATCGTGCTGTCGCTGCGGTCGCCCAAAACGATGCGCTGGGATGCGTCTGGGGGTCGTTTCGCGCGCCCGATCCGCTGGCTGCTGGCCCTCTATGAATCACGCCCCATCCGGTGCACGGTAGGACGGCTCGCCAGCGGCGCTGCCACCTGGGTGGATGGGCCGCTGCATCCGCGGGCCGTCCCCATCCCCTCGACGGCGCGCTACTTCGCCGTCCTGAAGACGCACCGCATCATGCTCGATCAGGAGGAGCGGCGGCTCTGGATTGAGCGCGCCGTGGCGCACGCCGCCCAGCAGGCCGGCGGCTCACTGGCCCCTGAGATGCTCAGCCACGGACTCTTGGACGAAGTCACCTTTCTGGTGGAGCGGCCGACCGTCCTGGTCGGCGCGTTTGATCCCAACCATCTGGCGCTGCCGCGCGAGGTGCTGCTCGCGAGCATGGCGAAGTACCAGCGGGTCTTCGCCGTTGAATCGGCTCAAACACTGCTGCCAACGTTTGCGGCGGTTCTGGATGGCAGCCCCAAACGGCCGGCCCATGTCCGCCGGGTCATCGAGCGCATCCTCAATGCGCGGCTGGCCGACAGCTCGGCCTTTCTCAAAGAAGACCGCGGCCATCTGCCGCTGGAGCGGATGGCCTCCGGCCTCTCCGGCGTCACGTTCCATGAGCGGCTCGGCTCGATGGCCGACAAGACGCTGCGCTTACGGGGTCTGTGCGAGCCGCTGGCCGATGCGTGGCGCTTGACGGATGAGGAGCGGTCCCAACTGCGCCGCGCCTGCGCGCTGGCGAAAGCGGACCTCGTCAGCACGATGGTCAAAGAATTCCCAACGCTCCAGGGCGTCATCGGCAAATACTACGCCAGAGACTCCGGCGAACTGTCCCCCGTGGCGGAAGCCATTGAGGAACACTACCTGCCCATCGGCACACGGCTGCCCAAGACGCTGATCGGAGGCGCGCTGTCGATCCTCGATAAGTATGACACGTTGACCGGCTACTTCGGCCTGGGGATCGAACCCACCGGCGACCAGGATCCGTTCGGGCTGCGGCGGGCCGCGCAGGGCATTATGGAAGTCGCCTGGACCATCCACCGGCCGCTGCCGCTCGATCAGCTGCTGCGCGTGCGCGGCTCGCTCGCGCCCTTTCTGAATGCGCCGCCGAAGACGATCGCCGACGTCGGCCTGCGGATCGCCCGCTATCTGTTCGAACGTCTCTCGACGTTTGCCTGGCCGCCCCCGGCGCCGGCCGCCGACTGCATCGCCGCGGTCCTGGCGAGCCCGTGCGACGACCTCATCGATATCATGGACCGCGTCGTGAGCCTCCAGCGGCTCAGCGGCCAGGACGGGCTGCTGAAGGCGGCCAAGGTCGTCGAGCGCACCCACAACATCCTCAAGGGCGCTCCGCTGCGGCAGCCGCAGGTGGACCCCAGCCGACTCCGGGAGCCGCTCGAGCGACGGCTGTGGGATCTGTACGCCGCGCACCAGGAGGAAATCGGCCGCCTCGCGCAGGACCGGTCATATTCCGAAGCGACCACGCGGTTCGGCGACGTCTTTTTCGAGCCGATCCATGAATTCTTCGAGCACGTGCTCGTCAACGTCCCGGAGGAATCGCTGCAGCAGAACCGGCTCGCCTTGATGAAAGCCATCAATGCTTTGTATACTGAACAGATCGCCGACCTCTCGAAACTCACCATCCTGCACCGCGGGGAGACCGCATAGGAATGGAGACGACGAAGCGCACGCGCACCGCAGCCCGCAACAACCGGACCGCCGGCCGTACGAAACCCACGCTGATCTACACCTTCGGCGGAGGCCGCGCCGACGGCCGTGCGGACATGAAGCAGCTCTTGGGCGGCAAGGGAGCCAACCTCGCCGAGATGACGAATCTCGGCGTCCCCGTGCCGCCGGGCGTGACGATCACGACCGAGGTTTGTCGCAAGTTCTATGAGCTGGGAAGCCGCTGGCCAAACGGCCTGCAGCCCGAGCTGCGGCAGAAGATGTCGTGGCTGGAATCCGTCGCGAAGAAGGGGTTCGGCGATCCCAAGAATCCGCTGCTGGTGTCGGTCCGCTCCGGGGCGGCGGTCTCGATGCCGGGGATGATGGACACGATCCTCAACCTCGGCTTGAACGAGGAGACCGTGCGCGGGCTGATCGCAAAGACCGACAATCCCCGTTTTGCCTACGACGCCTACCGACGGTTCATCCAGATGTACAGCCACGTCGTCCTGGAGCTCGACCACAAGACATTTGAGGACAAGCTCGCCTTCGCCAAGGCGCGGGCCAAAGTTGCCACCGACGCGGAGCTGCCGGCCGAGGCGCTCAAGCAGCTCGTCGCGGAGTACAAGCAGCTCATCCGGGCTGCCGGCAAGGAGTTCCCGGAAGACCCGATGGAGCAGCTGCGCGGCGCGGTCAACGCCGTCTTCAACTCGTGGAACAACGAGCGGGCCATCATCTATCGCCGCCTCAACAGCATCTCCGGCCTCGGGGGCACGGCCGTCAACATCCAGGCGATGGTCTTCGGCAACATGGGGCCGACGTCGCTAACCGGGGTGTGCTTCACCCGCGACCCGGGCACCGGCTCGAACGAATTTTACGGCGAATATCTCGTCAACGCCCAGGGCGAAGACGTCGTCGCCGGCATCCGCACCCCCAAGCCGGTCGTCGAGATGAAGCAAGAGTTCCCGAAAATCTACGACCAGCTCTACCGCATCGGCAAGCACCTGGAGAAGTATTTCAAAGACGTCCAGGACGTGGAGTTCACGGTCGAGGACGGCATCCTCTATATGCTGCAGTGCCGCACCGGCAAGCGCACCGCCGCGGCCGCGGTCGGCATCGTGACCGACTTCGTGCGGGAGGGGCTCATCACGCGCGACGCAGCACTCCTTCGCATTGACCCGGCGCAGCTCGATCAGCTGCTGCACCCCACGGTAGACCCCAAGGCCAAGCCCAAGGTCATCGCCAAGGGACTGCCGGCGTCTCCAGGGGCGGCGGTGGGGAAGGTGGTCTTCGAAGCGCACCGCGCGGTGGAGCTGACCGAAGAAGCCTCGGAGCGCGTGATCCTCGTCCGCCAGGAAACTTCTCCCGAAGACATCGAAGGGATGGCGGCCGCCCAGGGAATCCTCACCGCGCGCGGCGGACAAACGTCCCATGCCGCAGTCGTAGCGCGTGGGATGGGCAAGTGTTGTGTCGTCGGTTGCAGCGATATCACCGTCCGTGAGGAGGACCGGGTGTTTAAGGCGGGTGATCTGTTGGTCAAAGAGGGCGACTACATTACTTTAAATGGAACGACCGGCGAAGTGATTTTAGGAGAAGTGCCGCTGGTGGAGCCGCAGCTGACGGGCAGCTTCAAGCAGCTGCTCCAGTGGGCGGATCAGACGCGTCGCCTCGGGGTGCGCGCCAATGCGGACACGCCGAAAGACGCCCAGATCG
>JACQHS010000055.1 GCA_016198915.1 Candidatus Omnitrophota bacterium | reverse complement strand
GGTACACCCGCAGGAATCGCTGCGTGGGCTGCTCTCCGACCGTCTTATACGTCCGGATGAACCCCTCCTGCTTGAGCACGGCGAGGACCTGTTCCAGCATGCGGGATGCCCGTAGATCCACCGTGGGGTGCAACGCCTGCGAGGCGTTGCGCAGCTTCGTGAGTCCATCGCCGATCGAATCGCTGATCGCCATGGCACGCTACCAGCTGGCTTTCACAAGGCCTGGAATCTCACCGCGCCAGGCCATTTCGCGAAAACAGATCCGGCACAGACCGAACCGGCGGTAGAACCCCCGGCGGCGTCCGCAACGATTACACCGGTTCACCGTCCGCGTCTTGAACTTCGGCGTGCGCTTGGCCCGCTCAATCCATGAGGTGCGCGCCATCAGGACGCCGCCTCTGTGGCGGCCGGTGTGCCGGGTTTCGCAAAGGGAAACCCGAACCCCTTCAATAGCGCGAACGCTTCCTCGCGCGTCTCGGCAGAGGTCACCAGCGTGATGTCCATACCTAAGGCGTGCTGGACTCGATCCAAGACAATCTCCGGAAAGATGGTCTGCTCCTGCAGTCCGAACGAGTAGTTTCCGCCTTCGTCGAATCCCTGCGGGTTCAGCCCGCGAAAATCGCGGATCCGCGGCAGGGCGACGTTCACCAGCTTCTCCAGGAACTCATACATCCGCGCCCGGCGGAGGGTCACCTTGCAGCCCACCGCGTCATGCTCGCGGATCTTGAAGTTGGAGATGGCCTTTTTGGCGCGGGTCACGACCGGCCGCTGCCCCGCGATGAGCCCCAGCTCGGTTTGCGCCGCTTCCAGCACCTTGGCATCGTGGGCCGCCTCGCCGCAGCCCATATTCAGCACGACCTTTTCAAGCCGCGGGACCGCCATGAGGTTCTTGTAGCCGAACTGTTTCGACAGCCCGGGGGCGATCTCTTTGCGGTACCGTTCTTGCATCGCGGGCAGCGTTCGGGCGCCGGCGCTCATGAAAGCACTCCCTGACAACGGCGGCAGAGGCGCTGTTTCTGGCCGTCGCCGCTCACCGACCAGCCGACCCGTGACGGTTTGCGGCAATTCGGGCACATCGGGGCCAGCTTCGAGAGCGCGATAGCACCCTCCCGCTCGATCACGCCGCCCTGCGGGTTCTGCTGGCTGCGGCGCTCGAAGTGTTTCACCAGGTTGAGATGTTCGACGAGCGCGCGGTCCCGGTCCGGCCACACCTGCAGGACCTTGCCGCTCTTGCCGCGGTCCTTGCCGCTGAGCACCGTGACCGTGTCGCCTTTCTTGATGCGTGCCATCGCGTCAGACAACCTCCGGAGCGAGAGAGATGATCTTCATGAACCGCCGTTCGCGCAGTTCGCGGGCTATGGGACCGAACACGCGGGTCCCCCGCGGGTTATTCTGCGGATCGATGAGCACGACCGCGTTGGAATCGAACTTCAGCGACGTGCCGTCAGGACGGCGGATGGGCGCTCTCGTCCTGACCACAACACAGCGGACGACTTCGCCTTTCTTCGCCAGGGCGTCGGGATCCGCTTCACGCACATGGACCGTCATCACATCCCCGACGTCCGCCGTCCGCTTGTTCGCCCGGCCGATGACGCCGATCCCCCACACCTTCTTGACGCCGGTGTTGTCGGCCACGCTGAGCTGCGAGCGAATTTGGATCATGTTTCACGCTGCAGGCTGCAGGCTGCCAGCCACAGGCTGGGGAGATTGACCTGCAGCGCGCGGCTTGCGGCCTGAATCCTCCTCGGTCCCGGGCACCGGAGGGGCTGTGGACGCGCGGCGGACGACCTCGACGAGCCGCCACCGCTTGTCCTTTGAGAGCGGCCGGGTCTCCATAATGTTCACGACGTCGCCCACAGCCGCGCTGTTGGTTTCATCGTGCGCCTTGAATGAGTTGATCTGCGTCATCACGCGGCCGTACTTCGGGTGCCGAATGAGGCGGGTGACCCGGACGACGATCGTCTTGGACATCTTGTTGCTCGTGACGACGCCACGACGGACTTTGCGCTGGGCTCGGGTCATCCCACGCCCTGCTGCCGTTCGCCGCAGGCGAACGCGCGGCGGAATGCATCCACTCGAAGAAACTTTCTCCATCCGCCGCGCCCGCAGCGACCTGCGCGGCAGTTTACCATCGTGTCGCTGCGAGCAGCAGGGCGTGGGATCATCGCTGCTGCTCCCGCTGGATCGTCAGGATGCGGGCAAGCTGCCGCCGGAGGAGCCGCAGGAGGTGCGTCTGCCGCACGGTCCCATCGGCCAGCTTCAGACGGTGCTCCCAGCGCTGCCGCCGAAGCGCGTCCACCCGTGCGACGAGATCCGCCGCCGGTGTTGCGCGAAGGGTTTTCGTGTCGACTCGTGGTTCAGCCATGCTAAACACCCGCTTCCTCGCGGCGCGTGACCATCCGGGTCCGCAGGGGCAGCTTGCACGCCGCAAACCGAAACGCCTCGCGCACCAACACCTCGGGGATGCCGCTCACCTCAAACAGAATGCGTCCGCGTTTCACCACCGCCACCCAGTGATCCACCAGCCCCTTGCCGGACCCCATCGGCTTCTCCTGTCCGTGGACGGTGCAGGGCTTGTCCGGAAAGATGCGCAGCCACGACTTGCCGCCGCGGGTGAGGCTGCGGCTGATGGCCACACGGCAGGCTTCAATCTGTGCGGCCGTGATCCAGCCGTTCTCCAGTGCCTTCAGCCCAAACTCTCCGAACGCCAGGCGCGTCCCGCCGCGGGCCGGTCCCCGCCGCTTGCCGCGGAAGGCCTTCCGGTACTTGATTCTCTTTGGAAGCAGTAAGGCCATCTTATGACGCGGCCGCGGCCGGCTCAGCGCTCACCGCCGGCGGCTCCGCATGGAGTGCGTGTTTCGGCTTGCTCTTTTGGCGCTCAAGCGACACGAGATCCCCCCGGCAGACCCACACTTTCGTGCCGATGCATCCGGCGGTCGTGTGCGCGGTGGCCGTCCCGAAATCGATGCGCGAACGAAAGGTGCTCAGCGGCACGCTGCCGGCTCGGTAGACCTCCCGCCGCGTCATCTCAGATCCCGCCAGCCGGCCGTCACAGACCACCTTGATCCCCTTGCAGTCCTTCGACTCCATCGCTTGCTGGATGGCGCGCTTCATCGCCCGGCGGAAGGCAATGCGCTTCTGCAGCTGGAAGGCCAGCGAATCGGCCACCAGCTTCGCCTCGATGGCCGGATTGGCGATCTCCACATAGTCGATTTTGAGCTGCTGCTGGGTGCCCACGATCTTCTGCACCGCCTCTTGGAGCCGCTGGATGTTCTCCCCCCGACGGCCGATTAAGATCCCGGGCCGCGCCGTGTGGATGGCGAGGTGGATGCGCTCGGCGGACCGCTCAATCACGATCTTCGCGACCGCCGCGGAGGCCAGCTCGCGTTCCAGCAGTTCGCGAATCTTCCGGTCCTGCTGGAGATACTGCACGAAGAGCGCCTTGGTCGGCGTAAACCACCGCGACTGCCAGTCACGGGAGATTTGGAGCCGGAGACACTGCGGATTGACCTTATGTCCCATGGATCACTTCTTCTCCAACTCGACGATGATGTGCGTGGTCCGTTTCAAGATGCGGTTAGCGCGGCCGAACCCTGCGGCGCGGAACCGCTTCCACCGCGGCCCCTCGTTGGCCACCGCCTTGCTGACGATGACGTCCTCCGCGCGCAGCGTCGGATCTTTGCGCTGCGCGTTCGCGAACGCCGAGGCCACCAGGATGGCTACCGGCCGTGCGGCCCGCCGGTTGGCCGCTGACAACACGTCGAGCGCCTCCGCGACGGTCCGACGGCGCAGAGGCGTCAGCATATAGCCGACTTTTCTGGGCGTCATGCGGACCTGACGAGCTATCGCTTTCGCGAGCATCGGCTACTTCTTCTCCGCCGGGGCGGCTGCTGGGGCAGCCGTCGCAGTGGGGCCGGGTGCTCCGCCGGTCGTCGCCGCAGCCTTCCTCACTCCGCCATGCTTGCGGAAGACGCGTGTCGGCGCAAACTCACCCAATTTGTGCCCGACCATGTTCTCGGTGGCGTACACGGGCAGGAATCCCTTCCCATTATGGACGAGGAAGTTGAGCCCGATAAACTCCGGGGTCACGGTGGAACGGCGCGACCACGTCTTGATCGGCTTGCGGTCGTTCGTCTGCTGCGCGATCTGTACTTTGCGCAGCAGCGGCTCATCCACGAACGCCCCTTTCTTTGCTGATCGTCCCATGTCACTTCCTTCGCTTCACAATGAGTCGCTGCGAGTACTTATTGCGGTTGCGGGTCTTGCGGCCCTTCGTATGCCATCCCCACGGAGACACGGGATGCGGGTTGCCTTGTCCGGACTTGCCTTCGCCTCCCCCGTGGGGGTGGTCGACCGGATTCATCGCAATGCCGCGGACATGTGGCTTGCGTCCCAGCCACCGCGATCGCCCGGCCTTGCCGATCACGAATGATTTACGCTCCGACCCTCCCAGCTGCCCAATGGTGGCCCAGCAGTCAAGGTCGAACAGGCGCACTTCCCCGGACGGCAGCTTCACATGCGCAATCTCGCCTTCCTTAGCCATGATCGTGGCAGAGGAGCCGGCGGACCGGACGATCTGCGCGCCCCGGTTTTTTTGGATCTCGAGGTTGTGGATCATCTCACCCGGCGGGATGCGCCGCAGCGGCAGCGCATTGCCGACCTTCACCTCTGCGTCTTCGCCCGCGCTGATCGTGTCGCCGACCGTCAGACCGCTCGGCCACAGGATATAGCGTTTCTCGCCGTCCGCATACTGGACGAGCGAGATGCGGGAGCTGCGGTTCGGGTCGTACTCGACGGACAGGACCGTGGCACTCATGCCGGCCTTGTCGCGCCGGTAGAAGTCGATAAGGCGGTACATCTGCTTGTGCCCGCCGCCCATGAAGCGGCTCGTAAGATGGCCATGGGCATTGCGGCCGCCGGTTTTCTTCATCGGCACGAGCAGCCGCTTTTCCGGTGTTGCGGTGGTGAGCTCCGAAAAATCGGCGGTCACCTGAAACCGCATCGTCGGCGTTGTGGGTTTGTGCGTTTTGACACCCATGTTACTTCGCGACCTCAATCTTCTGGCCCTTGGCCAATGTGACAATCGCCTTCTTCCAGTCCGGCCGGCGGCCCCAGCGCACGCGCAGCTGCCGCCACTTGCCGTGGCAGTTCTGCGTGTTCACCTTGGTGACTTTCACGGAGAACAGCCGCTCGACGGCCTCGCGAATTTCCACCTTATTGGCGTCTCTCGCGACATCCACCAGGTACTGGTCATACTTGGCGAGCCGCGTGCCCTTCTCCGACTGGCGGACCGCTCTGATGATCTCAGTTGCTGGACGCATCGTTCACCCGGGCTTCCAATCGTTCGAACGCCGCCTTGGTCACCAGCACTTTCTGGGCGTTGAGCACATCGAACGCATTCAGGCTCGCCGCGCTGCACAGCTCAAACCGCGCGAGGTTGCGCAGCGATTTGAGCAGCGCCGCCGAGGGCCTGTCCAGGACGATGACGGACCGCCGGCCGACCTCAAAGGTGCTCGCCAGCTTGGCAAACGGCTTGGTCTTCGGCGCCTCCGCCGCCAGCTCGTCGAGGACGACCAGCTCCTCGTCGCGCAGCTTGCCCTTCAAGCTTTCGAGCAGGGCCCTACGGCGAATCGTCTGCGGCAGCCGGTAGTGCACATCGCGGGGCCGCGGCCCGAAGACCGACCCGCCGTGCCGCCACAGCGGCGAGCGGATGGATCCGACACGCGCCCGTCCGGTATGCTTCTGCTTCCATGGCTTCTTGCCGCCTCCGGACACATCGCCGCGGGTTTTCGTCGAGGCGGTGCCGGCCCGCTGGTTCGTCCGGTACATGGCCACCGCCTGCGACAATAGCCGGAGGTTGACGCGGCCGTCCCAGAGCTGGGGATCTAGTGTAAGCTGGCCTACTTCGCTACCCTGAAGATCGAACACCTTCACGTTCATCCCACGCCCTGCCTGCCCCGCGGACCTGCGGGGCGAAAACTCCAATAGGTGTGCAAGCGTTCAGTTTTCGCGGCTCGCCACAGGCGAGCCCAGTCAGGGCGTGGGATCATTTCTTCGCAGCGGCCTTTGCCGGCTTCTTGCCCTTCTCTTCCTCTTCCTCCACCACGGCTTGAATCGCCTGCGGCTTCTTGATGACGCCAGGCCGCTTCTTGGATTTCGTGACGATCACCAGCCCGTTCTCGGCGCCGGGCACCGCCCCCTCAATCAGCAGCAGGTGGTTCGCCGGATCGAGCCGGAGGATGCGCAGGTTCTGGACGGTCACCCGGTCCTGCCCCATGTGACCGGGCAGGTGATGGCCGCGCCAGACGCGGCCCGGGGTGGTCGTGGATCCGATCGAGCCAGGCCTGCGATGCGACATCGACCCGTGGGTCTGCGGTCCGCCTTTCCACTTCCATCGCTTCACACCGCCTTGGAATCCTTTTCCGATCGAGACGCCGGCGACATCAACCAGCTCATACTGCTGAAAGAGGTCGACCGTGAACTGCTGGCCGGTCTTGAACTCTGCGGTGTCTAGGCGGAACTCGCGAACGTAGCGGAACGCTCCGGTCCCGGCTTTTTTAAACGCCCCCAGCCGCGGCTTTGACAGCCGTTTTTCGTCGACCGGTTCAAAGCCCACCTGGACCGCCTCGTAGCCGTCGCGCTTTGGCTCGCGCAGACGCAGGACCGTGCATGGGCCGGCCTGCACCGCAGTCACCGCCCAGCGATGGCCGAACTCATCGTACACATGCGTCATCCCAAGCTTTTTCCCCAGCAATCCGATCATCTCTGACCCGTCAGCGAAACGTAGTATTTCCTATCTCGGGACTGGTCTATTTTCGCGGTCGCTTCCCGCAGGGCGAAAATGGACCTGTCCCGGCTGTTCCGTCATTTGACCTCAACATATACGCCTGAAGGTAAGTTGAGTTTCCGTAAGGCATCAATCGTTTTCGATGTGGGTTCAAGAATGTCGATCAGCCGTTTATGCGTCACCATCTGGAACTGCTCGCGGGCTTTCTTGTCAATGAACGGCGAGCGCAGGACCGTGTACAGCTCCCGTTTGGTCGGCAGCGGGATCGGGCCGGAAATCTTGGCCCCCGTCCGCTGCGCGGTCTGGACGATCTCGGTGGTTGAAAGGTCCAGCACCCGATGATCGTACGCCTTTAATTTGATTCGAATTTTTGGTGTCTCTGCCATCTAATCGTCTAAGATGCGTATCTTACATGTCTCGGGACATGTCTATTTTCGCAGTGGCTTGCCGCAGGGCGAAAATAGACGTGTCCCGGCTGTTCCGAAAATGGACCTGTCCCGACTCGTCATTTGATCACTTCGGTAATGACCCCCGCCCCGACGGTTTTTCCACCCTCACGAATAGCAAACCGTTGTTCCTTCTCCATCGCGACCGGCTGGATGAGCTCGACCGTCACGTCGATCGTATCGCCGGGCATGACCATCTC
>JACQHS010000062.1 GCA_016198915.1 Candidatus Omnitrophota bacterium | reverse complement strand
GTCGGATTCGTTGCGGCGTGCAGCCTGCTCTTCTGGGTGCTGGGAGAGCACCACGAGGAATCGGGGCAGGAGGCCTGGTTTGTGGCGCTGCAGGAGCTGTTGCCGCGGATGCACGTGGCGATGTCGCCGTGGTGGCCTAGCAGTTGGGTGGCGAAAGCGCTCGGGGCAGGGATGAACGGCCGCTGGCTGGAAGGCGCGCTTTACGCGGTCCTGCTGTGGATGACGGCGTCTGTCAGCTGGCGTCTCTTGGATCACGTTGGGGCGGTCGCCCTGCTGCCCGTCTTACGGACGGCGCGCTACGCGCCGGAAGGACCGCGGCCCAGCATGGCCGCCTCTGGTGCGCACGTCGCGTCATGGAGGATGCGGCGTCCCTTCCGGGCCTCGGTCACGAAAGACCTGCTGCTCGTCATCCGCGATCCGTTGCAGTGGGGGCAAGCGGTCGTGTTTTTTGGCCTCCTTGGCGCGTACTTCGCGAACATCCATCGACTGAGCCAGTTCAGTGTTGAGCCCGCGTGGCGCATCGGGGTGGCGTCGCTGAATCTGGCCTGCACCCTGCTGGTGTTTGGGTCGCTGGCGATCCGGTTCGTGTACCCCCAAACCAGCCTGGAAGGGCGCAGCCTGTGGCTGCTGCGCCTGGCCCCCTCCGGCATTCGGCACCTGCTGACGGCGAAGCTGAGCGTGTACAGTGCGCTGGGCCTGCTCATCATCGAGGGATTGCTCTGGCTCTCGATGAGCCGGCTTGAGGTGCCGTTTCAGATCCGGTGGTGGCTGGCCGGTGTTGGGGTGGTCTCGGCCGCGACACTCGTCGCGCTGGCGGTCGGGCTGGGGGCGTGGTGGATTGATCCGTCGGCGCAGGATGCCGCGCGGGTCGTCGCGTCATCCAACGGCGCGCTCGCGCTGGTCCTGATGCTGGGCTACGTCGGATGCGTCGTGGGCGCGTTGCTTGTGGCGTGGATCAGTTGGACGCGGGCCTTCCCCGCAGGCGTGGTGTTGGCGAGTGTTGGGCTGTGCGCGGTAAGCGGGCTCGCTGGCTGGTGGCCGATTCGCCAAGGGATGCGACGCCTCGACCAGTTGGAGCCGGTCGCCTGAAGATATGGGATTAGTCGTCGACCGGCTCGAGCACGGGCTCCGGTGCTGGGGGGACGGCGGAGGGCTCCGACGGCGCTTGCGGAGCATTCAGCGGTTCAATCGAGGTGGCCACGATGCCGCGCAGGCCGCCGCGCTCATACACGATCCCGGTCACGGTCACTTCGGTATTGACATAGTCGTACGCCAGCTCATTCGGGTCCTCACCGGCCTCTTCTCCCAGCAACAGATAGAGGTTTCCCGTGCCGTTCTCTAAGAGAGCCAGTGTCTGGCCTCCGTCCACGGCCTCGTACGTTTCATCCTCCATCTCGAGCCCGTGGCGGCCGTCCTTGAGGTAGCTCGCCGGGTCCACGATTTCACCTTGGAGCGTCTTCGTCTCCTGGGCCATCACCCCGCCGGCGATTCCCAAAGCGACCATGCCGAACACGACACTGGATGTGACCATACGTTCCATCGCGCCGCCTCCTTGATCGATGGCGGTATTAGAGCAGAGGATGGCGCCGCTGTCAATGACGGATCACCGTCATCTGTACAGAATCGTTTGACGCTGTTGGGAGGCTCTGCTACACTGACACCCGACGTGGGTGGACGGGACGGATGATGACAGAACTGGTTGTCAGCGGCCTGGTTATCACCACCGGATTGATCTCGGTGGGGGTGGGGATTGCGGCCGCGGCCGGCCGGTTGCGCACTGCCCGCCGCGCCTACCGACGGACCGCGGCACTCCACACCGCCGTGTCCGAGGGGTGGGGAACCTGGTTTGTCGGCGGCTTTTCCGGCGTGACGATGGGCACCCAGTGGCTCTCGGCGGTGACTGCGGGGCTCATTTGGACGCTCGCAGGCCTTGGTCTCATCACGTTAGGGATTCGCTTGTTCAGTCGCGTGTAACGTGTGCGTGAGAGTTTATCCCTCCGTACGGAATGTCCCTGCCCCTCGTAACCGTTGTGGGTGCCGGTCAAGTCGGCGCGACCACCGCGCATCTGCTGGCCCTGAAAGGATTGGCCGACGTCGTCTTGATTGATATCGTCGAGGGCTTAGCAGAGGGCAAGGCGCTCGACATGACGCAGGCGGCCCCCATCGAAGGGTGGCGTGGATCCGTGCGCGGCAGCACGGACTATGGCGCCATGGCCGGCTCGCGCCTCGTGGTCATCACCGCAGGCCTAGCGCGCAAACCCGGCATGTCCCGCGAGGAGCTCCTCGCGGCGAATGCGCAGATCGTCGGGCCCATCGCCGAGCGCATCGCCGCCTCAGCCTCCGAAGCGCTCATCATCGTGGTGACCAATCCGTTGGATGTCATGGTGGCGTTGACGCTCGCCCGCAGCGGCTTTGATCGCCGCCGGGTCATGGGCATGGCCGGGGTGTTGGACAGCGCGCGCCTGCGGGCGTTTATCGCCGAACGTCTGGGGGTGGCGCCGAGCGAGGTCGAGGCGATGGTGCTCGGCTCGCACGGCGACCTGATGGTCCCCGTGGCCCGCTCCATCACCGTGAAGGGGAACCCCGTGACCGCGCAGGTGAGCGCGTCGGATCTTGAGCAGCTGTTTCAGCGCACCCGCGATGGAGGGGCTGAGGTTGTCAAGCTGCTCAAGCAAGGCAGCGCGTTCTACGCGCCGGCCAGCGGGGTCGTGGAGATGGCCGTAGCACTCCTCAAGGATACCCATGCGACGCTCCCCGTGTGCGCGTGGCTGGAAGGGGAGTACGGCTTGCGCGACGTCTGTATCGGCGTCCCGGCGCAACTGGGGGCGAAGGGGATTGAGCGGATCGTCGAACTTGACCTCACCCCGTCGGAGCGGCAGGCGCTGACCGCTGCCGCAGGGCAGGTTCGCGAAGGCATC
Source organism: Candidatus Omnitrophota bacterium (assembly GCA_016198915.1). GTDB lineage: Bacteria > Omnitrophota > Gorgyraeia > Aquiviventales > Aquiviventaceae > JACQHS01. The sequence continues at coordinate 4,831 of JACQHS010000062.1, read as the reverse complement.
AAGAGCCTGAGCCTTACGCCAAAGGCCGCCATGGGATGAGCACCACCAGCAGTCAGTCCGGAGCGGGAACTGAAGTCCACAAAGGGCTCGAAGGCGTTGTCGCCGCCGAGACCAGCGTGGGCGATGTGGACGGCGCGCGCTGCCAACTGATTTATCGCGGCTACAACATCGATGAGCTCGTCGGTCGGGCGACGTACGAGGAGGTCAGCTACCTCCTGCTTGAAGGGGCGCTGCCGACACGCGCCCAGCTCAACGGATGGATGAAGCAGCTCGAAACCTGCCGCGCCCTGGAGCCTCCGACGCTCTCGCTCCTTCAGGCGTTGCCGCGTTCCGCCGGCTCCATGGCCCAATTACGGACTGCCATGTCGTGCCTCGGCCTGGATGACTCTGAGACGACCGACGAGTCGCTCGACGTCATTCGCCGCAAAGCCGCGCAGGCCGTCGCGGTCACGCCGACCATTGTCGCGGCGATTGCCCGCCTGCGCAGTGGCGCGTCGCCGGTCGGGCCGAGGACCGGCGCGAGTCACGCCGCCAACTTCCTCGCCATGCTTCACGGGCGCGAGCCCGCCCCCCATCAGGCCAGGGCGATGGATGCGTACTTCGTCCTCCTCGCGGAACACGGGCTGAATGCCTCGACGTTCACCGCCCGCACCGTGACCGGCACGAAATCGGATTACTTCTCCGCCATTACGGCGGCGATCGGCTCGCTCAAAGGTCCCCTGCATGGGGCGGCGGGCCGCAAGGCGATGGAGATGCTCCAGGAGATCGGCGCGCCCGAGCACGTGGAGACGTATGTGCAGAAGTCGCTGGTGGATCACAAACGATTCATGGGGTTCGGCCACCGCGTGTACAAAGGCGAGGACCCCCGCGCCAAGCACCTGAAACGCATCGCCCAGGCATTGGGCCAGCAGGCCAACGACCTGCGGTGGTTTACCATCTCTGAGCAGCTGCAGGCCGCCGTGTGGAAGGCAAAGCAGCTGGCCATCAACGTGGATTTCTACGCAGCGTCGTTGCTGCACTACCTCGGCATCCCCACCGAACTCTTCACGGCGATGTTCGCCTGCGCGCGCATGGCCGGCTGGTCCGCGCATATCATTGAACAGGCCTCCGATAACCGGCTCATCCGCCCCCTGGCCAACTACGTCGGCCCTCGCGGCCTCCGTTTTGTCCCACTCGACCAAAGACAGTGAAACTCCACGAGTACCAAGCCAAACAGCTCTTTGCCTCTGTGGGCATCCCTGTCCCTCGAGGCATCCCCACGATGACACCGGACGGTGCCGCTGCCGCGTACGAGTCGCTCCGTCAGCAAACCGGCCGCGGCAGCGAGTCTGCCTGCAACGTCAAGGCCCAGCTGCACGCCGGCGGCCGGGGCAAGGCCGGCGGCATCCTGGTCGCGCACAGCGCCAAGGAGGCGGCGTCACAGGCCGCCTCGCTATTGGGCCGTCGCCTGGTGACCACGCAGACCGGCGCGGAGGGGTTGCCGGTCTCGGCGGTCCTGTGTGATGAGCGGATCGCCGTGGCGAACGAGCTCTACGTCGCGTTGACCCTGGATCGCTTCCGCGCCACACTGATGCTCTTGGCTAGCCGCCAGGGCGGTGTGGAGATCGAGGAGGTGGCGGCGGCGCCTGACGCCATCCGCCGGGAACCTGTCGATTTCCTCGAGGGCTTCTCCGAGGCTTCGCTGGAACGGATCGCTGCGGCACTCGGCCTGACCGGCGCGGTGGCGGAGTCCTGCCGCCAACTGGTGCGGGCGCTATGGCAGCTCTACATCTCGAGCGACGCCTCCCTCATCGAAATCAACCCCCTCGTCGTCACCGACGACCAGCGGCTACTCGCCCTCGATGCCAAGATGACGCTCGACGATAACGCGCTCTTTCGCCACGAGGACCTGGCGCGGTTGCGGGACGAGAGCCAAGAGCACCCCTTGGAGCTGAAGGCAAATCGCATCGGCATCTCCTATGTCGGCTTGGAAGGGAACATCGGCTGTCTGGTCAATGGGGCAGGCCTGGCGATGGCGACGAACGATATCATCAAGCTGGCGGGGGGCTCACCAGCCAACTTCCTCGACGTGGGAGGGGGTGCTTCCGTCGAACAGGTAACCAAAGCATTTGACATTCTCCTGGCCGATCAGCGCGTGCGAGCGATTCTGGTCAATATCTTTGGCGGGATCATGCGCTGTGACTGGATTGCGCAGGGACTGCTGCAGGCCACCCAGCAGCTCGATGTGAAGGTCCCGATCGTGGTCAGGCTCCAGGGCACGAACGTCGAGGAGGGCCGCCGACTCCTCGCCGACGCGAAGCGGCTCACCCTCATCAGCGTCGATGACCTCGACCAAGCTGCCCGGAAAGTGGTGGAACTCGCTCGATGAAGCCGCGACAGACGAATTTTAGATTTTTGATTTTGGATTTTAGATTACGTGGGATGGGTCAATCCAAAATCCAAAATCAAAAATCCAAAATTTCTTGGCGACCATGAGTATTCTCATTGGAAAAGACACGCGGGTCATCGTGCAGGGCATCACCGGCCAGGCCGGGGCGTTCCATACTGAGAAGATGCTGGAGTACGGTACTGCGGTCGTCGGCGGGGTGACACCTGGCAAGCGGGGAGCCGTCGTCCACGGCGTGCCGGTCTTCAACACCGTCAAAGAGGCGGTGGACGCGACCGGGGCGAACGCGACCGTCTTGTTCGTGCCGGCGCGGTTTGCGTGCGATGCGATCCTTGAAGCGGTGGACGCGTGCCTGCCGCTGATCGTGATCATTACCGAGGGCATTCCCACGCTCGACATGGTCCGGGTCCGCCGGCGCCTGCGGGGTCAGTCGATTCGTGTGATTGGTCCGAATTGTCCAGGGATTATTACACCGGGCGCTTGCAAGATCGGTATTATGCCAGGCTACATCCACCAATCAGGGCGGATCGGAGTGCTGTCGCGCAGCGGGACGCTGACCTATGACGCGGTGTACCAGTTGACGCAGGCCGGGGTGGGCCAATCGACGTGCATCGGCATGGGCGGCGATCCGGTCCTCGGGTCCAGCTTTGTGGACGGGCTGTCGCTGTTTGAACGCGATCTCGGCACCGACGCCATCGTCCTTATCGGGGAGATCGGCGGCACCGAGGAAGAAGAAGCCGCCCGGTTGATCACGACAGGTGTGACCAAACCGGTGTTTGCCTTCATCGCCGGGAAACTCGCTCCGAAAGAGAAACGCATGGGGCATGCGGGGGCCATCATTGCTGGCGGCCGGGGGACGGCGGCCGAAAAGATCCAGGTCCTGGAGTCGGCCGGTGTGACCATCATCGAGAGCCCCGCCGCCATCGGCTCCACCGTCGCCAGCGCCCTCCGAAAGCCGGGGCTGGCTCGACGGTGAACCCTTGCCTTTCCGTCGGCGAACAGGCATACTTACAGGTGGACGAAGGAGTCCAGAGTACCTGGCGATAAACTGCCACACCCGGAGTAATCCGGGGCCGGAAAGCCACGGGTCCTAGGGAAGGATCGCCGAGCTGCCGAACCAGGGAAGCCCCTAAGGATCGCCGAGCCGCCGAACCAGGTCTGTGGTCGGCGGCTTTATGATTTCCTTATCGAGGGGGGCTTCAATGCGGCACCGGCAATCAGCGTTCTTCCTGATTACAGCGCTGGTGATCCTGACGACCACGGTCGCCTTGGGGCTGGTGACCGTGACCCGTTCCGTCACCGAGCTGGCCGGCAGCTCCCGCTTCAGCGCCACCCACCGCGCGTTCCATCTGGCCGAGGCCTCCATGGATGCCGCACTGGTCAACTTCCAAGGCGGCCAACTCAACGATCTCGTCTTGTCCACCATGGCCGGGGGCAGCTACTGGGCGACGGTCCATCCAGTGGGAACACTCGAATACCTCATCAACGGGCACGGGCTCCAGGGGGTCGATCAGCGGGATGTGGAAGCGGTGGTGAAGTTGACGCCGCGGTCAGTGTTCCAATTCGGCCTCTTCGGCGGCAGCCAAGTGATTGTCAGCGGCCAGGCGATCACGGACAGCTTTAATTCAAGCCTTGGCGCGTATGACCCCAGTACGGCGGGGGATGCGGGTGACGTTGGCACGAACTCAGTGACGGCAGGCGGCATCACCATCAGCGGCAGCATTGCCATCAACGGCCAACTTGCGGTCGGCCCCGGGGTGGCGGATCCAAACTCGGTGGTTGTCATCAGCGGCACGGCCCTGATCACCGGCAGCCCGCCGGTAGAATCGCAATCCATCGCGATGGCGCTTCCGCCGATCTCGGTGCCTGAAGGCCTCACCTGCGAAGACATGGTCGTGAGCGGCCAGACGACGCTGCTGTTGCCCTCCGCCCTAGGCCAGCACTGCTTTCATGACCTGACGGTCAGCGGGGGAGGCACGCTCACCGCCGACGGGCCGGTGAAGGTCTATGTGACCGGCGCGTTTACCGCCAGCGGCAACACGGTCATCGGTATCCCCTTGGACCCGACGGCGATGCTCCTGTTCCTCGTGTCGAACGAACAGGCGACCTTTGAGAGTAGCCTCACCGGCTCGACGGAATTTTATGGCGGGATGTATGCACCGTCCGCGACGATTCGTATCGCCAGCAACGCCCAGGTGTTCGGATCGGTGGTCGCGCAGGCGGTCGATGTCTCGGGCGATGCCCAGGTCCACTACGACCAGGCGCTCGGGGCTCTCAGCGAGCCGATCGGCATCTACGACACCGAGATCCTCTCCTGGCGCGAGCCCTAGCCGCATTGACCCGCGCAAGACACTGTGCTATTCTTGAGTTGATATCCATGTCGTTGAGGAGGTCACCATGAGAGACCGCGTCGAGAACGTCATCAATCGGATTCGCCCGGCCGTC
>JACQHS010000054.1 GCA_016198915.1 Candidatus Omnitrophota bacterium | reverse complement strand
CGTCGAACTGCGTCTACTGCCAGTACGGATGGACGTTGCCCGGAAACGCCAGCGGAGAACGGTTGAAGCGGGCGGCCGCGCTGTTAACCGAGATCGAGGAATCGTTCCGGGTGCACGCCGAGACGGGGACCCCGGTGGACTGCATCACGCTGGCTGGCAACGGCGAGCCCACGCTCCATCCGGATCTTGAGGAGATCGTGGCGGGGCTCAAGACGCTGCGCGACCGCTACTTCCCGCGCGCCGCGGTCGGGATCCTTACCGATGCCACGCAGATCATACGGCCTCGTGTGCGCCGGGCGCTGGAGTGTTGCGACGTGCGGTATATGAAGTTTGACGCGGCCGATGAAGCGACGTGGAAGCGCATCAACCTGCCCCTGGGGGATGTGAGTTTCCAGGCGATCGTGGAGGCGCTGCGAGCGATGCCCAACATTGTGCTCCAGAGCATGTTCATCCAGGGCAGTTACGACAATACCGACGAACCCCATCTGCAGACGTGGATTGAAACTGTGGGCAGCATCAAGCCGCGGTCGGTGCAGGTCTACACTATCGACCGGGGCACTGCCGCAGCCGGCATTATGGAGGTCCCGCGCAAGACCCTGCAGGAGATCGCCGACCGCTTGACCGCGGCCACCGGCATCCCCGCCGATGTGTATGACTAATTCAGCCCCCGAACCCCGAGCCCCGAACACATGAAATATCGGAAGATTGGAACAACCGACGTCACCGTCTCCGAAGTCGGCTTCGGCGTCTGGACGGTCTCCACGACCTGGTGGGGGATTAAGGATGAGGCCGTCGGTGTGCGGCTCCTCCAGCAGGCGTTTGATGCCGGGATCACCTTTTTTGACACCGCGGATACCTACGGCAACGGACTGGGAGAGACGATGCTGGCCAAGGCGGTGGGCGACAAGCGCAGCCAGATCACGATCGGCACGAAGTTCGGCTACGACTTCTACCATCACACCGTCCGCCGGGGACATGAGGAGCTGCCGCAGGACTGGCGGCCCGAGTATGTGCGGTTTGCGCTTGAGGAAAGTCTGAAGCGCCTTCAGACGGACCGCGTCGAGCTCTACCAGCTGCATAACCCCCGCCTGGATGCCATGCAGCGCGACGACCTATTTGCGACGCTGGACGCGCTCAAGCAGGAGGGCAAGATTCGCGCGTATGGGCCGGCCCTGGGCCCGGCGATCGCCGAGCGGCAGATCGAGGAAGGAACGTACGCCATCGAGCAGCGGGGAGCAGACCTCATCTACCTGATCTACAATCTCCTGGAGCAGATGCTGGGCGAGGCGTTGTTCGGGCGCGGCCGCCGACGCGGCACCAGCTTCCTGGTGCGGGTCCCGCACGCCTCGGGGCTGCTCGACGGCACGGTCACGCCTGAGACGGTCTTCACGGAAGACGACCATCGGTTCCACCGCGTGTCAACCGAGGATCGCAAGAAACAGTGGCAGGTGGACGGCCTCAAGAAAGTGCAGCAGCTCAGCTTCCTCGTTGAGGGCACCGGTCGGACGCTGAGCCAGGCGGCCATCCAGTTCATCCTGTCGGAGCCGTCGGTGGCCTCGGTGCTGCCGAATATCTATAACGAGCAGCTTCTGCGCGAATTCGCCGCCGCTTGCGACACGCCCGGTCTCACCGCCGGCGAGCTTGAGCGCATCAGCCAGCTGTACGCCGAGAACTTCGGGTTGCAAGCCGCCACCACCTCCGCATAAATGACCACCGCGACCACCCAGACATTCGACGACGTGGACAAGGCCCTCCTCACCGAGGTCCAGAAGGCGTTTCCCATCGATCATCGCCCGTTCCACATCCTCGGGGATAAGCTCGGGATCTCCGAGCAGGCGTGCCTGGAGCGGATCAGCCGGCTGAAGACGAACCAGGTCATCCGGCAGCTGTCCGCGATCTTCGATACCCGGGCGCTGGGGTACCAAAGCACCCTCGCCGCGATGAAAGCGGAGGCGTCCCGCGTGGATGAGGCGGCGGAAGTCGTCAATCAGCATCCGGGGGTGTCCCACAACTACAAGCGCAACGACCCGTTCAACATCTGGTTCACCGTGGCGGTCCCGCCCGGGGATTCGCTGGAGCACACGGTGAATATCCTCCACACGCTCGCGAAGGCCGAGGAGACGATCATCCTGCCCACCCTGCGGCTGTATAAGATCGGCGTGAAGCTGGACCTGACCGGCCAAGAGGCGGCACTTGAAAGCCCCGAAGACATCTATGATGAAAAACGGCGCATGGCCGCCAAGCCCCCGCTCACACCCCAGGACATCCGGTTCATCCGGATCCTGCAGGAGGACCTGCCCCTCTTGGAGATCCCCTTCGCCGTCTGGGCCGAGCAGGCCGAATCCACGGAAGAGGAGCTTTTTGCCTGGGCGAAGAAAATGGAGCACCTGGGCTACATGCGCCGCTTCGCCGCCATCCTCCATCACCGCAACGCGGGATTCAAAGCCAACGCGATGGTTGTCTGGGAGGTCCCGCAGGAGCAGGTGGACGCGGTCGGGGAGCAAATGGCGCTCTTTCGGGAAGTGAGCCACTGTTACCGCCGCCCGGTCTATCCGAACTGGCCGTACCCTCTGTTCACCATGATCCATGCGGAGACGTACTCAGGGTGCATGGAGGTCGTTGCGCGGATCGAGGAGCGGGTCGGGCGGTTCCCCCACAAGAATCTCTTCAGCACGAAGGAGTACAAGAAGGTCCGCGTCAAATACTTCACCCCCGAGCTGGACCAATGGTGGCAGGACGTCGGCAGCAAAGTTATACTAAAGTGAATTAGTATTAAATAACCCGCCTGTTTATCCTTTTTCTTGACTTATTTAATAAGATATGAGATTCTTCTCTCCACACGATGCCTGATCAGTCTGAGGCGATCAAGAAGCGCTACGGCAATCCGTACGACGTCCTGAAGGCGTTCGAGCGTGCCGCCGCTCAAGGCGAGGGACACCTCTCCGAAGATGACCTGTTCATGGCGAAATGGGTCGGCCTCTACACGCACCGGCACGAAAAAGACTACTTCATGCTCCGCACGAAACAGCCCAATGGCTTCGTGACCCCTGAGCAGCTGGACACCGTGGCCGACATCACCGAGAAGCAGAACAAAGGCTACGCGGATATCACGACGCGGCAGGATTTCCAGCTCCATTGGGTGCACGTCACCCAGGCTGTCGCGGTTCTCAAGCGGCTGGAGTCCGTCGGCATCTCGACACGAGGTGCGTGCGGCGACGTCCTGCG
>JACQHS010000059.1 GCA_016198915.1 Candidatus Omnitrophota bacterium | reverse complement strand
GCGTGGAGATGGCCGGCTCGTCAATCTGGATGTACTGCGCCCCGGCGCGCTCCAGGTCTTTCGCCTCTTCGCGGACGACCTTGGCGATCGCCAGCGCCGTGGCCCGGCGCGAGGGGTAATACTCGTTGAACGACCAGTCCATGATGGTGTACGGGCCGGTCAGCATCCCCTTCACCGGCCGCGTGGTCAGCCCTTGGGCAAACTTCCACCACTCAATCGTCACCGGCTTGCGCCGCCCGACCTTGCCCATGATGATCGGCTTGCGGTAGTAGCGGTTCCCGTACGACCGAACAAGTTCGCTGGTTTTGAACCCGCTGAAATACTCGGCGAAGTACGCGACCATGTCGCCGCGGTACTGCTCGCCGTCCACGATGATGTCGATGTCGAGCTCCTCCTGCGTGCGGATCCATTCCCGGGTCGCCTGTTCCTCCAGCGCGCGCAGCTCGCGGGCCGACAGCTCGCCTTTGCGCACCTGGGTGCGCGCCTTCGTCAAATAGTCCGGCTTCGGCAGGCTTCCAACCGAGGTCGTCAGCAACATCAGCGGCTCCTGCCTGATGAATACGAGCGGACGGCTTCACCGAGGCGCTTGAGTTTGGCCAGCGCCTGGGTATGCGGCAGGAACTCCAAACCGGCGTTGGGATTCACGTGCAGGCGGTCCAGCGACACCAGCCGTCCCACGGCGCGGAAGACCGTATGGAGCTCGCGCACCGATTCCAGCTTCGTGTTCCGGGCGTCCAGACACCCGATCGCCAGCTCTTTCGTGATCTTCGTGCGCTTGAGCGCCTGGATCGTCTTTGGCTCTGACACCAGGTCGACGCCGATGAGGTTCACCTTCGCCTTCATCAGCGGAGCGAGGAGCCCATCGAGAGCCCCGAAATAGGTGTAGACCGCCGTCTTGGCCTTGACCCCGCGCGTCGCAATCCCGAGCGCCTCAACCGCCAGCTTGATGTTCGTCTTGCCGAACCCAATCGCCGGCTCATCGAACTGGACGATCGAAGCTCCCGCCTGTGCCAGCGCCTTGGCTTCCTCGTTCAGGATCTCCGCCATCTTCAGAACGAACGGCCGCTGGGCCTTGAAGTGGCGGTCCTCGCACAGCGCGACGAACGTGTACGGGCCGGGCAGGATCGCTTTCACCGGCCTCGAAGTGCAGCCTGACGCGAACCGGTAGTCGTCGACCAGAATGGACCCCATGCGGCGTGGCGCTGTGTGGAGGATCGGCCGGCGGTAATACACGTTATTATTGAACCACCTGGAGAGGCCGTTGATCTCAAAGCCTTTGAGCTGTTTCGCGACGGGAGTCACCAGATCCTCCCATCGGATCTGGCCGTCGGTCAGCACGTCGAGCCCAGCCTGCTCCTGCTCCTGAATCACCGCCTTGGTGATTTCCCGGCAGGTGTCTTCTAACTGGGCGTCATTGAGCTCCTTGCGCTGCCATTTCGTGATCGTGCCGATGAGTTTTGTTGAATACGCCCCCTCGGCGACCTTGGGATAATTGCCCACTGCCGTGGTGATCATCCTACAACCTCCTGCCATTCGGATGCCCATCGCTGGGCTACCTCGGCTTCGTCCACCCATCCGACCGCCAATGCTGAGAGCGGCACGGCGCGTTTGGCCAGCTGATCGCGAACGTCCTGCGGAAGCGCTCCGGCCAACGCCGTGGGCAGCGGCCTCACCAGCAAAGATCCCTGCACGAGCCAGCTGTCCGGAAACCGCCGCAGCGCAAACCCTGCCACCTTCCTGCCGTAGACGAAGACCGCATACGGGCTCGATTGCGTCAAGCAGTAGGTGACGCGTGAGGTCTGGCCAGACACGAGGTCCGTTGTTGCCTCAAGCCCGTACGCTCGGCACAATCGCGTGACGCTATCGCACACCTCGCTCACCAGCGCGTGCGGCGACACTCCGGCACGCCGGGGTGCGACGACCGAGATGGACACGTCGCTGCCGTGAAATGCGATGCCTCCGCCGGTCGGCCGCTCCACGAGCTCGAATCCGCCGCTGCGCCAACCCGATGCAGCCAGCCAAACAGGCGGTTCTTGCTTAAACCCGAGTGAGATCGCCGGGGGGCTCCACGTAAAGCATCGAACCGTTGGTTTGGCTTCGAGCGCCAAGCGCTCATCAAGTATCATGTGCGCAGCGGCGGATAAGTTCGACTCATCGACGAGTAATCGCTGTGCGTTCATGCTTTGTTGGTTCGGTTGTGCCAATCGTGGGACATTTCTATTTTCGCTGTGTGGAACCCTCGGGCGAAAATAGAAACGTCCCGGCTTTCCAGCGAAGGTTTGGCTCACGGGCCGCTTTCACCTCATCGAGCCGCTCCACGATCATTCGCTGAGGGGCTTGCCGGACAAGATCCGGTTTCGTTTTCGCCTCTTGCTCGATGGCCAAAAGCGCGTCGGCAAACTCATCCAGCGTCTCTTTCGATTCCGTCTCGGTCGGCTCGATCATCAGCGCTTCATCCACGATGAGCGGAAAATAGACCGTCGGCGCGTAGAACCCGTAGTCCAGCAGCCGTTTTGCCACGTCCCCGGCGGTCACGCCGTGGGTCTTCAGCGCCTTGAGCGTCACGACGAACTCGTGCATGCAGTGATCGTCAAACGGCACCGGGAAGATGGGCTGCAACTTCGCTTTCAGGTAGTTGGCGTTGATGATCGCGGCCTGATTCGCCCGCATCAGCCCTTCGCGGCCCAGCGCCCGAATATAGGCATAGGCTCGCACCAGCACACCGACGTTGCCGTAGAACCCATGGACGCGGCCGATCGACGCCCGGGAGCGCTCCTCCCACCGGAACCGTTTGCCGACCTTGCGCACCCTCGGCACCGGCAGGAAATCTTCCAGTCGCTTCACCACACCCACCGGGCCGGCCCCTGGCCCGCCGCCCCCGTGCGGCGTCGAAAACGTCTTGTGCAGGTTCAGCTGCAGCAGGTCCACCCCCATCTCCCCGGGACGCGCGATGCCCAGCAGCGCGTTCATATTGGCGCCGTCCATGTAGATGAGCGCGTCCTGCTCATGGAGCACGGCCGCGATCGTCTTGATCTCCCGCTCGAACAACCCGAGGGTGTTGGGGTTGGTGAGCATCAACGCGGCGACATCCTTGGTGAGTTTCTCTTTCAGCTCGTTGAGATCGATGAGGCCGTCGCGTCCTGAGACCAGCTGCACCACCTGAAACCCTGAGAGGGCGGCTGAGGCCGGGTTGGTCCCGTGCGCAGAGTCCGGAATCAGGATCGTCGATCGGCGCCGGCCCTTGCGCCGGTGGTAGGCTGCGATGATCTTCAGGCCCGTCAGCTCCCCTTGGGCGCCGGCCGCCGGCTGGAGCGTAAAGGCGTGCATGCCGGTGATCGCGCAGAGCAGCTGTTCCAATTCGTACAGCAATGCCAGCATGCCCTGAACCTGCGCGGCCGGCTGAAACGGATGCAGGAACGCGAACCCTGGCAGGGCCGCGATCCGCTCGTTGAGCTTCGGGTTGTACTTCATCGTGCAGGAACCCAACGGATAGAAATGGGTATCCACCGAAAAGTTCTGCTGGGACAGCCTGGTATAGTGGCGGATCGCGTCGAACTCCGCGATCTCCGGCAGCGGCGGCGGCTCCGTCCGCAGCCGGTCGGAGGGCACGATGTCGTCCGCGCGGAAACCCGGCACGTCGCTCGGCGGCAGGAGGTATCCGCGGCGTCCAGGAACTGAGCGCTCAAAGATCAATGGTTCAGCCATTAGACCGCCTTCTTGAGCACATCGACCAGCCGATCAATGGCTTCGCGGCTCGTCACTTCGGTAACACACCACAGCGAACTCTGCGACAGCAGCGGGTACCAGTCGCTCAGGAGTAGTCCGCCCGTAATCCCGGCTTTCGCCAGGCTCCGGTGAACAGCCTCAGGCTTGACCGCCTCATCATACGTCAGCGTGAACTCATTGAAGAACGGCTGGTCAAACGTCGCGGAAATCCACGGGATTTCCAGCAGCCGCTCGCGCGCATAGTGCGCTTTCTCGAGGTTCAGCTGGGCCAATTCCCTGAACCCCTGCGGCCCCAGCAGACTCATGTAGATGGTCGCGCGCAGGGCCAGCCACCCCTCGTTGGTGCAGATGTTCGAGGTCGCCCGCTCGCGCCGGATGTGCTGCTCGCGCGTCTGCAGCGTCAGCGTAAAACCGCGCCGCCCGGCACGATCCACGGTGCAACCGGCCAGTCGCCCCGGCACGCGGCGCATGAGCGCCGAGGTCGCTGTAAACAGCCCTAGGCCCGGTCCGCCGTAGGCGGGAGGGCTGCCCAGGCACCGGCCCTCCGCGACAGCAATATCCGCTCCATACGCCCCGGGTGGCTGCAACAGTCCGAGGCTGATCGGATACACCGATGCGACAAACAGACTGCCGACGCGGTGGGTCAGCTGGGCGGCCTGCCCCATGTCCTCGAGACAGCCGAACACATTCGGCTGCTGCATGATGACGCACGCGACATCGTCTCTGAGCGCCTTGCCCAGCGCCTCCAAATCCGTCATACCGTTGACCGACGGGACCTCCTGGAGCACGGCCGACGCACCGCTCAGATAGGTCGAGACGACCTGCCGCGCGTGCGGATGCAGCGCCTCTGAGACGAGGATGCGCGGGCGCTCCGTGACGCGCAGCGACAGCGCCGCCGCCTCGGCAACGCTTGAGGCGCCATCGTAGAGCGACGCGTTGGCTAGGTCCATCTGGAACAATTCGCAGACCATCGTCTGGAATTCGTAGATCGCCTGCAGCGTGCCCTGGCTGGCTTCGGCTTGATACGGGGTGTACGGGGTGAGCCACTCGCCACGCGAGGCCAGCGCGTCCACGACCGTTGGCACGAGATGGTGATAGCAGCCAGCACCGAGGAACGAGGCCTGCTCTTTCAACGAGGCGTTGCGTGCGGCGAGCTGCTCCCCAAGTGTAATCATCTGCGCTTCCGCCAGTCCGGAGGGCGCGTCAAGCGTCCGGTGGTGAAGATCCTCGGGGACGGTGCTGATGAGCTCATCGAAGGAGCCCACCCCGATCGTTCGGAGCATCTCCTGCAGTTGGGCGTCGGTATTCGGGGCGTAGTCCATGACTGCCTTAGTGGGCTTGAGCTTGCACCTGTTGCGAATACGCTCCTGACGAAAGCAGGCTGGAAAATTCCTTCGGGTCGCTCGGCGTGATCGCGAAGAGCCAGCCGGTGCCGTAGCAGTCCTGGTTCACAAGCTGCGGCGACTTCACGACGGCTTCGTTGACGCGGGCGATGGCGCCGGAGACCGGGGCGTAGATGTCGAAGGCCGCCTTCACCGATTCAATGACCGCCGCCGCCTCGCCTTGCTTGACCGTCCGCCCGATCTTCGGCAGCTCGACGAAGACGATGTCCCGCAGCTCCTCCTGCGCGTGCGCCGTAATGCCGACCATAATTTCGATAGCATCGCCTGCCTGCGCCGCGCCAGGCAGGCGCCGCGCCCATTCATGCGATTTCGTATAGACCAGTTCAGGGGGGATCTGTATCACGATAACTTCTCCAGGGTTGCGGCCGTTGACTTCGAGAGCACAGGCGCAGGCGCTTCGGCTTTCCAGAACGGGAGTTTCACCACCTTGGCGGTATGGCGCTGGCTGCGGACCGTCATCGTCAGCTCCGTGCCCGGCTTGGCGCAGGCCGGCTCCACATAGCCCATCCCAATCGGCCGGTTCAGCATCTGGCTGAAGGTTCCGCTGGTCACCGTGCCGACCCGGCGGCCACCTGCCCCGCCCGCGGCGGGGTCGACGGTCAGCTCGTAGCCCTGCCGTGGCACCGGCCCCTGCGCGAGCTCAAAGCCGACGAACTTGCGCCCAACGCCTTGCTGTTTCTGTTTCAGCAACGGCTGCCGACCGATGAAGTCGGGCTTGTTCCACGCCACGGTCCATTCAAGGCCGACCTCAATCGGCGAGGTGGCCGCATCCATGTCCGTGCCGTTGAGCCGCAGCCCAGCCTCGACGCGCAGCGTATCCCGCGCCCCAAGCCCGACCGGTTTGACCCCCCGCGATCCCGCAGCAGTGAGGATCGCGTCCCACACCCGCAGCAGATGGGTATTGGGAAGGAACAGCTCAAACCCGTCGCCGCCGGTATAGCCGGTGCGGGCGATGCACGCCTCTGGACTCATCGTGCGGATCGGTGCGATGTCAAACCGGCCAAGGCTCGTCACCCGGGCGTCGAGGATCTGCTCAAGGAGCCGGCACGCCAGCGGCCCCTGGACGGCGAGGATGCCCCGGCCTTCGCTGATATCGGTGATGGTCGTTGAGCCGACCAGGTGCTCGTTCATCCACGCGACGTCGCTCTCCCGGGTCGAGCAGTTGACGATCACAAGATAATCTTCCGCGCCGAGCCGGAAGACGATCAGGTCATCCAGGATGCCGCCGGCGTCATTCAGCATCAGCGTATAGCAGGCGCGTCCGATTCCCACCTGGACGATGTCGCTGACCAGCAGACGGTTGAGCGTGCGCACCGCGTCCGGGCCTTTCACGACCACCTGCCCCATATGCGAAACGTCGAAGAGGCCGGCCGCCTGGCGCACGGCCATGTGCTCTTCGATGATGCTCGTGTAGTAGAGCGGCATGTCCCAGCCGTGGAACTCGGTCATCTTGGCCCCAAGCGCAAGATGCCGTGGCTGGAGAGCAGTTTTGTTCATCGTGCGATCAGGTCACCGACGGGCGGCTTCAAGCTTCGCGTCTTTGAGAATGTCCGGGATGAGGTCTTCCCACCCGAGTCCGTAGAGGTGAATGCCGTTGGCGGTCTCACGCACCGCGCGGATGAGCTCGACGGTCACCGCCACACATTCGGCCCGCTTGTCGGAGGTCTTCTCAAACCGTGCGATGAGATCCTCCGGCACATGGATGCCCCACACATGTTCATTCATATACCGCGCCATCTTCGCGGACTTCACGAGCAAGATGCCGGCCAGCACCGGTTTGCCAAACGTCTTGGCCCGCTCCATGAACCGCGACAGCGCGGGAGGATCAAACACCGCCTGCGTCTGGAAAAACTGCGCCCCGCCAGTGATCTTCGCCTGAAACTTCTGCATCTCCACGTCGAGATCTTTCGCCCCGGGATCGGCGGCCGCACCGATGCAAAACTGCGGTGTTCCCGCCAACTCCTTGCCGGCCATGTCCTTGCCCTCGGTGAGCCCCTTCGCCACCTGCATCAGCTCGGAGGATTTCAGGTCGAAGACCGGCTTTGTCTCCGGATGATCGCCCGCCTTCGGGTCATCTCCGGTGAGCAGCAGGATGTTCCGGATGCCGAAAATTGATGCGCCGAGCAGATCGGCCTGCAGCGCCAGCCGATTCCGATCGCGGCACGTCATCTGGAGGACCGGGTCCACGCCGGCATCAAGGACCGCCTTGGCGACCGAAAGCGCACAAGCCCGCATGATGGCGCCTGAGCCGTCGGTCACGTTGATTGCATCAACGAAGCGCTTCACGCCTTCGACCGCCTTCAGGACTTCGGACAGATCGGTCCCCTTCGGCGGGTTGACCTCCATCGTCGCCAAAAACGGCTTCTTGCCGAGTGTGGCTTCAAATCGCTGGGACTCAGGAAGCGGCATGTTGAAGTCTAAACGCCTCCACGGTGTTCTTCATCACCATCATGACTGTCACCGGTCCGACGCCGCCGGGCACCGGGGAGATAAAGGCGGCTCGCTCCTTCGCCGCATCAAACTCGACATCCCCGACGACGTGCCCGCCGACCACGTTAATGCCCACATCAATAACGATAGCCTTTGCCTTGATCCATGCGCCTTTGATAATCTGCGGCTCACCGACGGCGACCACCAAGACGTCCGCCCGCCGCACATGCTCCTCAAGTCGTCCAGCCTCCGCGGTTCCCAGATGGCAAACGGTGGTTGTCGCGAGAGCATCCAATAGCAGCATACTGACCGGCCGTCCAACGATCTCGCTATGACCCACGACTACTGCCTCTTTGCCCCTGAGATCTACGCCGGTAGACTCGATAAGCTCCATGACCGCGAGGGCAGTGCACGAGCCGATACGCGCCCTAGCGAAGAACCGCCGAGCGGAGTGTTGCGGATGAATACCCTCAATGTCCTTGCGCGGATCGATCAACGCCGAAAGCTGCTGGGCGTCAATTTGAGGGGGGAGGGGCTGGTGCACGAAGATGCCGTGAACGGCTGGGTCCTGGTTCCAGTCCTCGATGGTCTGTTGAATCTCTTGGAATTCGACATTCCAAGGCAGCGGTCCGACACCGAAGGTACCGACGGGCCGGCGCTCAGTCTTGGACTCCGTATGCACCTCAATGCCCACTCGCCTTGCCACGCGTAACTGCGCGTTGAGATAGACCTGTGATGTCGGTGTGTTAAATGACAGGATCGCGAGGCGAGGCTGCTGGGAAAGACGCTTGATTTCCTTGCGGATACGCTCCTCTAAATCCTGAGCGATCGCGCGTCCATCAATGATCGTGGCCATGGCGGAGGACGTCACGGGGGTCACCGAGAATTCCTCTGCGTCGTGGATTGGAGACGTCGGCGCATCATCCGTGTGTACGCGGGCTCGTTCAACCACGCCAGGTTCGTGTGGATCAGGGTGCGGGCGGATTCGCTCGCGGCCAGCGCGACGGCCAACGCGCAGCGCAGATCGGACTGGAACCGCGGCTTGACGCTGCGCTGAGCCTGGCGGCACATCCGCTGCACCGTCTGCGCGTGCGCAAACACCTGCCACGGCACTTCAGTGGCCGCCTTGAGGGAACGCTGAAACCGCCGTCGGTCGCTGTGGCGCGTCGCCCGGATCACCTGGGAAAACGCGCGGGCGTCGCGCGGCATCAAGGCCAGGCAGGTGCGCTGAATCCGCCGAAGCCGCTGCGCCGCTGCGGGTTGGACGAGAAGCTTTTCGAGGAGCGCGGCCGACAGCGCCGCACACAGTGCGGCGACACTGCCTCCGCCCATCCACGAGCCCTTTCGAGCAACACGGCGAAGCAGCTCTTCAACAGACACAGACAGCCCGGGCCTCACGATCGACGAAATAACGGAATGATAAGAGCAAGTCCGAGCTTATTATATGTGAAATGTTTCACAGATTCAATTTCTATAGCGGCAGGCCTCGTAGCGGCTGGCGGGGGCCCGTCCTGCGTTCGCCGCACCGCTGGCCGCGCCCCACCGAGGCGCGTCTGCGCTCCACGGCGTTTCTCGCTCGTCCTCGCTACGCTCGGACACCGTGGCCGCTCGAAACGCCGAGGTGCGGCTCATCGCAGGCCGGCCCCCGTGCCGCCGCTAATCGTCAGGTCGCTGGGGGTGGTGGAAGAGACATCGAGGACCGAGCAGACAAAACGGGGGCGGGGGCTTACCTTGTTTGAGAGTAGATTTGACGCGATTTCGCTTCCAGTTCTTCAGCTTCCTCTAGCCTATCTGCTTTCCGCAGTATCGCTGCATAATCACGCATCACGCTAGCCAGTAGTGGATGGTGTTGGCCTAGCTGTCTCTCATACGATGAGAGCACGCGCTTATAAAGTGCACCCGCCTCCTCCAAGTTTCCAGAGAGTTCGTGTACATACGCCAATCCTCTAATCTCCATGAGAACTCGTAGGTGGTCTGGACCGAGTCGTTTAGTGAGTATCGACACCACTTCCTCATTTAGTTGACGCGCCATGTCATAGTTGCCCTGCTCGACTGCGATGTTCCGCAGCGCCATCTGTGCGTCAACCACCTCGTAGTGCTCGGGACCAAAGATGTACTTTGTGATCTGGATAATCCGGAGGTAAGCCGATTCGGCGTCTTGGTATTGGCCTTGAACGTACAAAAGACTTGCTACGCGGGCCAGGGTATCAACGAGTTCTGGATTATCTGGCCCGAGGCGCTTCTCCTGCAACTGGAGGAGACGTTGAAGGAGCTCGATCGCCTTTCCATCGTGTCCCTGCCGGGTCTCCGCAGAAGCCCACCCCCCTAAGAGGTATTCTGCATCGATAGAAAGTCGACCGTGTTTCTCAGCGGTCTTAAATGATTCTTGAGCCACACTACTCGCCTGCGCATAGAGCCCTTGATCGTATAACGCGTACACATCCCCTGTCGCCTTTTCGAGATTCAAAGATCGTGTACGGTCATTGGTCTGGGGCTGTTGAGATGACTGTCGAGAGGCAAGCGAAAGGCCAAGGATAACCAGAATGAGTACTCCGGCAAGGGTGATGAAAACCGTCCTTGCCTTGCGAGGCTTCTCTGGCAAGACCTCTGAGGGTGCCTCCTCGGTGTGCCAGGCACGAAGGAATATCTTTGCAATCTTTTCCGCCCGCGCCGCATCGGACTTTCGAACTGCTAGGCGGGCTTGGCCTACGACGGGATGTAATGTTGACATAACCTCATCGTGCAGGAATACCGTAATACCTTTGGCTTCTAATAAAGTCTTCAGATGCCCAGCGATGGGGAACTGGCCACTATAGATCGTAATCATCTCTTCACTGTCATGCCTCTCCATGAGCACCCCCTATAAGCAGACGCACTATTGTACACCTTCCCAAATCGCCAGGCTGCTCAATAGCGGCGGGCGGGCGATGGGCGGCATCTCCGCCACCTCACGGAAGTGCCGCCGGAGCGCCGGGCGAGCGAATGTGCGGGCTCAGCACGGCAAGGCGGACTGTCCTTAAGCCACGGCCACCTTGTCCGACGAGCCCGACCGGCGAGGAGTTGGGTGGCCGGTCCGCCGCCGCCGGGCGCCCGGAGCCCGCACCTGAGCGAACCGGCGGCCGGCGGCACGGGGACCCGCCGCTATGCTATGCAGAACCGAGGGCGTTGATGCGGTGGATGAGCTCGGTGAGGCGGCCGTACTCCCGCCGGTTGAAGCGCAGCACCAGGCGCGGCAGATTGCGGAGCGC
>JACQHS010000053.1 GCA_016198915.1 Candidatus Omnitrophota bacterium | reverse complement strand
CCCGTCCCACCGCCACCCGCTGCCGCTCGCCGCCCGACAGCTCTTTCGGCTTTCGCGCCAGGAGCGGTTCAATGCCGAGAATCCCCGCGGCCTCATGCACCCGGTGGCCGATCTCGCGCTTGCTGTAGCCGCGCAGCTGCAGCCCAAACGCCATGTTCTCGAACACGCTCATGTGAGGGTAGAGCGCGTAGTTCTGAAACACCATGGCAATGTCGCGGTCTTTCGGGGGGACGTGGTTGACGAGCTTGTCGGCGATGAGAATCTCGCCGCCTGAGGCCTCTTCGAGCCCCGCGATCATGCGCAGGAGGGTGGATTTCCCGCAGCCTGACGGGCCCACGATGACGAGGAACTCCCGGCTCTTGGCGCTCAGCGTCGCACCCTTCACGGCTTCCACGCCGCCGGGGTAATCCTTCGAGACGTTGCGGAGACTGACTTCGGCCATTAGTTCCGGAAATGCTCCAGCAGTTTGGCCAGCGTCTCCTTCATGTCGCGTCGATGGACGATGAGATCAATGAGCCCGTGCTCCAGGAGGAACTCCGAGCGCTGGAACCCTTCAGGGAGTTTCTGACGGATCGTCTGCTCGATGACACGCGGGCCGGTGAATCCGATGAGCGCTTTCGGCTCGGCGATGATGACATCCCCGAGCGTGGCGAAGCTCGCCAGCACCCCCGCCATCGTCGGGTGGGTCAGCACCGACAGGAACAGCCCGCCCTGTTCGTCGAACTTCATCAGAGCGCTGGACGTCTTTGCCATCTGCATGAGGCTCAGCATTCCTTCCTGCATTCTGGCACCGCCGCCGGAGCCGGAGATGATGATGAGCGGCAGGCGGCTTTCCGCGGCCCGCTCAATCGCCCGCGTGAGCTTCTCGCCGACGACGGATCCCATGGAGCCCATCATGAAGCGGGAGTCGGTGACCCCGAGGACCACGTGGTGCCCGCTGACCGCTCCGGTCCCGGTGAGGCAGGCATCGGTCATGCCGCAGGCGCGCTGCTCTTCCGTGACCTTCTCCGCGTACGGCTGCGGGACGCGAAACTGGAGCGGATCCAGTGGTGCGAGCTCCGCGTCCCATTCCGTGAAGGTCCCCTCGTCCAGGGTGAGAGCGATCCGCTGTGGTGCGGTGAGGGGAAAGTGGAAGTCGCACTTCGAGCAGACGCGGAGATTCTCCTCCAGCGCCTTGTTGTAGATGAGCTGGGCACAGGACTCGCACTTGGTCCACAGCCCGGCGGGAATGTCGCTTTTCCCGCGCCGGCCGGCGCGTGGCTGATGACGGCTGAACAGCTTCATCCCAAGGAATGATCTCCTGTTGTGGGCAGGAATTCAGGGAAGCAACCCGTAGGCCAACAGCCTGTTATGCTAACACAAGCTCCCGTCGACCGTCAATCAAAGGGATGAATGGTCAAGCCGGAAGGAACCTTGGGATAGAAGTAGGTGGATTTCGGGGGCATGACGTGCCCGGCTTCGGCGAGCTTGAAGATAACAGGCAACGGAATCTCGCGCAACAGCCATGCCGCCTTGGCACCGCCGCCGCGCAGCGCTGCCCACACCTCTGAGGGGTCGCCGGTGTAGCGCACCTGCTCTGAGGCAACCCCTGCGGCCGGGAGCACGAGTCCGTGCAGCACCGAGACATCGAGTCGGGCCAGTTCTGGCGGCTGCCCTGAGCCGGCGATCCATTGCTCGCGCGCAGCCTCGCGCACCCGGACGCAGTAGGCGCTCGTCCCCTCGCAGTAGCCGAAGGACCCCTGCCCGGCCTCCTGGTTCCGCACCCAGGCGAGTGCCGCAGGCCCGTCAACCGCCGGCTCGACCTCGCATAGGGGGGCCAGCGCCTGTGTCCCCGGCGCACGATCCAGAAGACGGTGAAGGGGGTGGACCGTCAGCGCCGGATCAGCCATCGAGACGAAGTAGGCCATGAGACCGCGCACTCGGTCGCGGTGGGCCACGGCCACCTCGAACCGGTGGTGTCCGTCGGCGATCAGCAGCGGTGCGGTCTTCAGATGTTGCTCGAACATCCTCGCCACATCAGGGTCCCGAAGGACCCAGAGCCGGACGTCATCCGCGCCAACCTTCGCGGCCGCGGTGGGCGCGCCTGCGCAGGCCGCTTCCAGGGTCCGCTGCAGGCTCCCGCTCTCGTCTGGATAGACGAGGAAAATGGGTTCGAGGTTCGCCGGCACCGCCTCCAGCAGCCGTGTGCGGTCCGCCTTCGGGCCGGAGAGCGTGCGCTCGTGCTTCAGGACGTGGCGTTCATCGTCATCGTCCAGATCCATCAGCGCGATGACGCCCAGCCGCGCGCGGGCCTCCCCGAAGGGATCCATGAACGTCTGCCCAACGGCATAGAGCGCCGCAGCCGCATCCTGCGTGAGGAGTCCCTGCCGGCGCCACGCGAGGAAGTCTTCGCGCGCGCGTGTATAGCGATTGTCTATGTCGGTGTCGGTGGGGCGCTGAGTGCCGAGGATGAGCCTGACCACGTTGTGGCGCGAGGCCGCATAGAGGGCCTGCTGCTGCGCAGGAGTAATGACGTCGTAGGGGGGTGCCAGCAGGACGCTCAGGTCGCCGGCGGCCGGCGCGTAGCGCAGCGCGCGGAAGGGTCTAATGCGCACCATCACGAACGGAGGCTGCCGTCAGTGGGCGTGGCCTTTGTGGGCGGTGGCCACGGGGATGACGATGTCGCTGATGCAGCAGGGGACCCACACGGCGAGCACGATGATGGCAAAGACCGGGAAGATGTCCTGCACGTTGCTCATCCATGAGGTGAAGCCGAACGAAATGAGATACAGCAGGGACGCCGCGCTGCTGATGAAGATGTGGGCGCCGTGCGAGAAGAGGTGGCTGCCGCGCAGGCGGTTCTCGGCCCAGAAGCCGCCCAAAATCCCCAGCGCGAGAAACGAGAAGAACAGCTGGGGCTCCTGAACGAGGCACATGTGCAGCTCCATGGTCCGCCCGAGGAGCCGCCCGCCGATGTAGGGGAAGATGTAATCGCTCAGCCCGCAGGGGATGATGGTGCCCAAGGCCCCGACCCAGACCGCGCGCCCGATGCGGCGCTGATAGCGCCAGAACAGCGACGTCGTGGCAATCGCGGAAAGACAAATGTGGAGGGGATGGAAGAGATGAAAGGACCCTTGAGCCTGAGTGAGGAGTTGGTCCGTCCGCCCCTCGTTGATCAGCTGTGTGGCGAACCACCACACCGCGGCCATCGCGATCAGCGTGCTGACGCTGGCGTACGGCAGGTGCTGCGCGAACTCTGCGGCCAAGAGATTCCATTGCCTTTTCATTGGACCACCGGTTTGTTGACCCTTGGGGCTCGCCAACCCAGCCAGACGCCGAGCGCAGCACCCGCCGCATCAGCGAGGACGTCGCCCCACTCCGCGGATCGCCAGGGAATGATCGCCTGGATGAGCTCCATCAGTAGCCCGTAGCTCGTTGCGTACATCCACGCCCACAGCCGGCAGTCCGGCTCCGGCGTTCGATTCGCGCGAATCGCCTGAACGAGCAGCCAGGCGAAGAGGAAATATTCGCAAAGATGGGCCGCTTTATCAAGGCGTCCCGCGGAGAGATCCGGTCCTTCAGGAATGATCGAGACGATCAAGACCAACACCGCGTACGCGGCGACCCCCCTCCACCACCACTTACGTTTTCTTCGCAGCGCCTGAGGAAGTACTGGATGGGGCGGTGCTGGGCTGGTCTTTCTTCTTGGCCTCGTGATAGCTTTTGCTCCGGTAATCGGTGATGTAGAAACCGCTGCCCTTGAACAGAAAGCCTGAGCCGCTGCCGAGAAGCCGCTTGAGCCGCCCGCCGCATGTGGCGCACTTCGTCAGCGGCTTTGCGGTAATCGACTGGAACGCCTCATGGCGCCGCTTGCACTTTTGACATTGATACTCGTACGTCGGCATTGTCCGTCGGTCGTTATCGCTTCAGCCAGCCCCTCAACTTCGCCACAAACGAGCGATGCGCGGGGTGCGACTCATCGCCAAAGTGACGAGCGAAATCCTCGAGCAGCCGGCGCTGGGTGCCGGTCAAATGCGTCGGGGTTTCCACGACGACCCGCACGAGCAGGTCGCCGCTGCCGCCTCGATGGACATCCCGCAATCCTTTGCCGCGGACGCGGAACACGGTGCCGCTCTGCGTCCCCGCAGGGACCTTCATGGAGACGCGGCCGTTCATCGTCGGCACGTCTAATTGGGTTCCCAGAGCCGCCTGCGAGAGGCTCAAGGGGTACTCCACCAGCAGGTTTGCCCCGTCCCGATGGAACACCGGATGAGGGCTGACGGTCAAATGCGCATAGAGATCGCCGCGTCCGCGCGTGCCGCCTTCGCCCTCCCCGGAGAGCCGCAGGCGCATGCCGGACTCGACACCCGCCGGCACCTTTACCTCCAGCTTGCGCTCGACGGCCACGCGGCCGGCGCCGCGGCACTTCGGGCAGGCCTTCTTCACCGTGCTGCCCTGCCCGCCGCACCGATGGCAGGTGCGCGCAATGACCATGAAGCCCGCCGCCTGGCGAAGTTGCCCGGTCCCCTGGCAGGTGGCGCAGTTGGCGCGCTCCCCGCCTTCGCCGCGGCACTCGGGGCACGGTTCCCGTCGGGGCACCGTCACGGTTTTCGTCACCCCTGCGGCCGCCTCTTCAAACGACAGCGGCAGCTCAAGCTCCAGATCCGCCCCGCGGCTGCCGCGGCGCGTCCCGCCGGCGCCCCCGAAGAGCCCAAGGCCGCCGAAGAGGTCCTCAAAGATGGAGCCGCCGAATCCCAAATCCGAAAAGATGCTGGAGAAATCCGCGCCCCGGAAAATGTCTTCGGTCGAGTAGCGCTGGTCAAAGCCGGTGTGGCCGTACTGGTCATAGACCGAGCGCTTCTGGGGATCGGAGAGCACCGCGTACGCTTCGGAAAGTTCTTTAAACTTCTCCTCCGCCTCTTTCTTCTGGTCGGCGTTCACCCGGTCCGGATGGTATTTGAGCGCCAGCCCCCGGTAGGCCCGCTTGATGTCCTCGATGGAGGCGCTCTTCGCCACCCCGAGGATCTCGTAATAATCCCGTTTCGTCGTTGGCATTTCCGTAGTGATCAGTGGCTAGTGATTAGTGGTTAGTGGGCTCTGCTCTCCACTGACCACTAACCACTAACCACTATGCACTGGGTTTATAGATATACCCGATCATGATGCCGGCGAGGGTCACTTCCAGGAGCGTGCCGACCAGCCAACTCAACACGAGCGCCGCCGGATAGGGGTATACCACGAGATGCATGAGGCTGGACGGCACGGCCAACAACAGTCCCATGAGCACCCCAAAGCGGAACCCCTGCCCTAAGCTGCCTTTGCCCGGCTCATATCCCTTCATGTAAATGAACGTCAGCAATGCCGCCAAGAGGGCCTGACTCACGAACATGAGGCCGCGCATGGCTTCCATCTCCGTTGCCGGGCGCCACCACTGGGCGTTGGCTCGATAGAAGTCGCCGAGCCACATGTGATGGATGACCGTATCGCCCAGCAGGATCACGGCGAACGCCCCGGCTGTCGCCAACAGCCACCGCTTCAGGTCCATCCGGCCTCCTGTGTCGCCGTCCGCTTCACGATGTCTTATCGTCCTCCACCTTGAACTCCGCGTCCACGACCTTGTCGTCGCCGCTCTTCTTGGTAGATGGCTCCTCCGCTGGCCGTTCCCGTTCCCCCTTCCCCGTTCCCCCCGCCGCCTGCGCTTTCTTATACACCTCTTCCGCCAACTTGTGCGACGCCTGAGTCAGCGCGTCAATGCCCCGCTTGATCTTCGCCGCGTCATCCGACTTGACCGTATCTTTCAGATCGCGCGCCGCCTGCTCAATCGCCAAGCGATCCGACTGGCTCACCTTGTCGCCGAGCTCCTTGAGGCTCTTCTCCGTCGCGTAGATGAGCTGGTCCGCGTGGTTCTTGGCCTCGGCCAGCTCTTTGCGCTGGGCATCCGCCTGCGCGAACTGTTCCGCCTGCTTGACCATCTTTTCGATTTCATCCTTCGAGAGCTTCTCGGGTGCGGTGATCTTGATCGACTGCTCCTTGCCGGTCCCGAGATCCTTGGCCGACACGTGGACGATGCCGTTGGCGTCAATGTCAAACGCCACCTCGATCTGCGGCACGCCGCGGGGGGCCGGCGGAATGCCGACGAGATCGAACCGGCCCAGCTCGGTGTTGTCCGCCGCCATCTGGCGCTCGCCCTGCAGGACGCGCACCGTCACGGCCGGCTGGTCGTCCGCCGCGGTTGAGAAGACCTGGCTCTTGCGCGTCGGGACGGTCGTGTTGCGCTCGATGAGCTTGGTGAACACTCCGCCCAAGGTTTCAATGCCCAGGGATAGCGGTGTGACATCCAAGAGCAAAACGTCTTTCACGTCGCCCTTGATGATTCCTGCCTGGATGGCGGCCCCCATCGCAACGCACTCCATGGGGTCCACACCCCGCTCCACTTTCTTGCCCACCGCCTCCTCGACAAACCGCTGGACGATCGGCATGCGGGTCGGGCCGCCGACCAAGATGATGCGATCGATATCTGCGGGCTTGAGCTTCGCATCGGAGAGGGCATGGTCCAGGGGCCCGCGGCAGCGGTTGATGATGGGCTCGATGAGCCGCTCCAGCGTGGCGCGGGTCAGCTTCATCGTCAGGTGCTTCGGCCCGGAGGCATCTGCGGTGATAAACGGCAGGTTGAGGTCCGTCTCCAGCACGTTGGAGAGCTCGATCTTCGCCTTCTCCGCGGCTTCGCGGATCCGCTGGGCCGCCATCTTGTCGTTGCGGACGTCGATCCCGGACTCTTTCTTGAACTCCGACGCAATGTAGTCCACGAGCGCTGAATCCATATCCGTGCCGCCCAGCTGGGTGTCCCCGCTCGTCGCCTTGACTTCAAACACCCCCTGGGCCATATCCATGATCGTCACATCAAGCGT
>JACQHS010000052.1 GCA_016198915.1 Candidatus Omnitrophota bacterium | reverse complement strand
GCCGGAGCGACCGGGTATGCGGGTGAAGAGCTTATCCGGATCCTCCAACAACATCCCTCTGTCCAGCTTACGACCTTGGCGGCCTCAGCCAAATGGGACCGCCCGGTGCCGCTTGCCCAAGTGTTCCCCCGCTTTGCCGGCCAGTGTGATCTGCCGGTAGAGGCGCTTGACCCCGTCCGTCTGACCCAGTCCTGCGACGTCGCCTTTCTCGCGCTGCCTCACGGCGTTTCCATGGACCTCGCCCCGCCGCTGCTCTCGGCGGGCCGCAAAGTCATTGATCTGGCCGGCGATTTTCGGCTACGGGATGCGGCAGCCTTCCAGCATTGGTACGGCAAAGCCCATACCCACCCGGACCTTCTCGCGCAGGCAGTCTACGGCATCCCGGAGCTGTTCGCGGACCGCATCCGCGCCGCTGTACTCGTCGCCAACCCAGGCTGCTACGCGACTTCGGTGATCCTGGCCTTGGCTCCGCTGCTGCAGGCAGCGCTCATTGAGCCGGGCCACATCATCGTGGATGCCAAATCAGGCTGGACAGGGGCCGGACGGCAAACCGTCGAGCAGTGGGAGAGCACCGACACGCTCGGCGACCTGTGGCCGTACAAGGTCAACGGCCACCAGCACATGCCGGAGATGGAGCAGGCGCTGGCTGCCTTTGCGTGCAACGGGGCCCCCTCGCTGACCTTTGTGCCGCATGTCGTGCCGATGGAGCGGGGGATCATGTCCACGCTGTATCTGCGCCTGACGGGTACCTCGGACTGGGAGCGGGTCGACCGCCTCTACCGGGAGCGCTATCGCGACGCGGCCTTCGTCCGCATCCGCCCGAACAACCAATGGCCGCAGGTGCGCGACGTGGCCGGCACCAATTACTGCGATATCGCCTTCGGGGTGGATCCGGCCAAGCGCTTGCTCATCGTGATCGCCGCGATCGACAACCTCCTCAAGGGCGCGGCCGGCCAGGCGGTCCAAAACTTGAACTTGATGTGCGGCTGGCCCGAAACCACCGGGCTGCTGTGATGATGCGGTGGGTAGCTGGCGGTGTGACCGCCGCGCGGGGGTTTATGGCATCGGGGATCAGCGCGGGCATCAAACCGAGCCGGCGGCCGGATCTGGCCCTGGTCGTGTCCCGCCACCCGGCCGCCGCCGCGGCGGTCTTCACGACGAACCGGATCAAAGCCGCGCCGGTCGTCATCAGCCAGCGCCGGCTTCGCCGCCGGCAGGCCCGGGCAGTGCTGATCAACAGCGGCTGCGCTAACTGTCTGACCGGAGAGGCCGGCCTGCGTGATGCGCAGCGCCTGAGCCGGCTGGTCGCCCGGGGCATTGGAT
This sequence comes from Candidatus Omnitrophota bacterium, assembly GCA_016198915.1. Classification (GTDB taxonomy): domain Bacteria; phylum Omnitrophota; class Gorgyraeia; order Aquiviventales; family Aquiviventaceae; genus JACQHS01. The sequence goes on along the minus strand of JACQHS010000052.1, from coordinate 13,578 downwards.
TAGCCGACCACGAGATCCTCTTGGCCTCAACCGGACTCATCGGGACGCGCCTTCCGGTGGTCCGGGTCGAGCGGGCCATCCCGCGGCTGCTGGGCTCGCTCAACCGGCAGCAGCATGAGGAGGCGGCGTGGGCCATTTTGACGACCGACCGCCATCCGAAGGAAGCCGCGGTCAGCGTTGCGGTCCGCGGCGGGATGTTTCATGTCGGCGGGATGGCCAAGGGCGCTGGCATGATCGCGCCGTCCATGGCGACGATGCTCTGTGTCATGACGACGGACGTGGCAGCCCCCCAACCGCTGCTGCGCCGTCTGCTGCGGCAGGCGTCGGCCGCGACGTTCAACCGGATCAGCGTGGACGGCGACATGAGCACGAACGATACGGTCTTTCTCCTGGCCAACGGACGCTCCGGCGTCCAGCTTCGAGCTGGGGCGTCCAGCGTGCCGGTCTTCGCCACCGCACTGCAGGCGGTGGCCCAGCGGCTGGCCCGGATGCTCGTCGCGGACGGCGAGGGCGCATCGCGTCTGATGGAAGTCGTGGTGTCCGGGGCGCGCAGCGCCCATGAGGCGCGGTTGTGTGCGCGCGCGGTCGTCACCTCGCCGCTGGTCAAGACGATGCTGGCTGGGGGCGATGCCAATGTGGGGCGAATTGCCGCAGCCGTGGGTGCTTCGCCGGCGCGGTTCGATCCGGACGCGCTGGACATCCGCATCCAGGACCAGCGCGTGGTGGCCAAAGGCCGCGTGGTGCCGCTGCCGGCGTCGGTCGTCAGGACGCTGCTGCGCCGCCCCTCCGTTGCGGTGCGCATTGACCTGCATGCGGGCCGCGCCGAGGATCGCATGACGACGTGCGATTTTACCACGGACTACGTGCGCATCAACGCCGGCTATGCGACCTGATGGAAGACTCGATACGAAAAGCCGACATCTTGATTGAGGCGCTGCCGTACCTGCAGGAGTTCCGCGGCAGGATCATCGTGGCGAAGTACGGCGGCAGCGCCATTGACAATCCGGCGGCGATGCGGGGGATCCTGCAGGATTTGGTGTTTTTGAGCGCCGTCGGCATCCACCCGGTCCTCGTGCACGGCGGCGGCCCGGCAATCACCGCACGGCTGGCGGCATCCGGCCGGAAGACCCAGTTCATCGACGGGATGCGCGTGACCGACGCCGCCAGCATGCGCCTCGTCACCCGTACGCTGGAGGAGGTGAACCGGCGGCTGGTCACCCAGATCACCGCGCTGAACGGCCATGCCGAGGGGATCGTGGCGAAGCACCGGGTGATCCTGGCCCAGCCGCATCCCCGCGCCAAACAGCTGGGCTTTGTCGGCAGCGTGCGGGGCGTGCACCGCTCGGCCTTGCGGGCAGCCTTCACCCGGCACGCAATTCCGGTCGTCTCGCCGGTCGGGACGTGCGAGGGCCAACTCTACAACATCAACGCCGACCAGGTCGCGAGCGCTGTGGCGGCGCATCTCAAGGCCGAGAAGCTCGTGCTGCTGACCAATGTCCGTGGCATTTTGCGTCAGGCGAATGATCTCAGCTCGCTGATGTCGACGGTGTCCATCGCGGATGCGCGCGTGCTCCTGGAGCGCCAGGTGATCCAGGAGGGGATGATTCCGAAAGTGAAGGCGTGCATCGACGCGCTGCGCCGCGGCGTGAAAAAGACGCACATCATCGACGCGGCGATCCCGCACGCCATGCTGCTGGAGATTTTCACGAAGCAGGGGATCGGGACGGAGCTCGTGCGGTCATGACGCAGGCGACCCAGACGGTCATCAAGCACTACGAACGATACGTGATGAACACGTACGTGCGCAGTCCGCTCGTCATCGCGAAGGGCAAGGGCAGCCGGGTCTGGGACGTCGAGGGGCATGAGTACCTTGACCTGTTCCCCGGGTGGGGTGTGGCCGGCCTGGGGCACAACCATCCGTGGGTGATGAGCGCCTTGCGCGGCCAATCGAGGCGCCTGACCCACGTCGCGAATAACTACTACCACCCGCTGCAGTGGCAGGCGGCCAAGAAACTCATCGAGGTGTCATTTGATGGAACGGTCTTCTTCTGCAACAGCGGCGCGGAAGCCGTGGAGACGGCGATCAAGCTGGCGCGCCGCTGGGCGGGCGGCCGCCCTGAGATCATCGTCATGGAGCGCTCGTTCCACGGCCGCACCATCGGGGCGCTGAGCGCCACGGGCCAGGACAAATACCAACAGGGGTTTGAGCCGCTGTTGCCGGGATTTGTCCGCGTGCCGTTCAATGATTTGGATGCGGTGCGTCACGCGATCACCCCAAAGACGTGCGCGGTCCTTCTGGAGCCGATCCAGGGCGAGGGCGGGGTCCGGGTGGCCAGCGATGAGTTCCTCAAGGGCGTGCGCCGGCTCTGCGACGAGCAGCGCCTGCTGCTGATCATGGATGAAGTGCAAAGCGGCATGGGCCGCACCGGCGCGTGGTTCGGCTATCAACACAGCGGTGCCCAGCCGGATGTGCTGCTGCTGGCCAAAGCGCTGGGCGGCGGGTTTCCGATCGGCGCAGTCATCGCCAAACGGGCGGTGGCGGACGTGCTGGGGCCGGGGACCCATGCGACGACGTTTGGAGGCAGTCCGTTGGGATGCGCGGCGGTCCTGGCGGTGTTCGAAGCGATTGAAAAGCAGGAACTGCTCGGGCGGGTGAACCGGCTTGGCACGTTCGTCTTCAAACAGCTCACCGCGCTGCGACAGGATGTGCCGGTCATTCAAGAGGTGCGCGGCCGAGGCTTCATGATCGGCGTGGAGCTCTCCATTGACGGCCGGCCAATCGTGGAGGCCTGCCGGGCGAAACGGCTCCTCATCAACTGCACGCAGCAGCGGGTGTTGCGCCTGTTGCCGGCGATGACGATCACGAAAGCCCAGCTCGATCACGGGCTATCCATTCTGGAAGGGGTTCTGCGCAGCCGATGAAGAAGGCGCGCCATTTTCTGACCTTGACGGACATTAGCGAGAGCGAGCTTCGGAGCCTCTTGCGCAGCGCAGCCATGGCAAAACGGCAGCGCACCCGCGGATCGCCGGCGCTCGCCGGCAAAATCGTGGCGTTGGTGTTCCAGAAGCCCTCGATGCGCACGCGGGTCGCGTTCGAAGTGGCGGTCCTCCAGCTCGGGGGGTCGGCGATCTACCTCGGACAGGACGACATCCAGCTTGGCCAACGGGAGCCGATCAAAGACGTCGCGCGGGTGCTCTCCCGCTACGTCGATGCGATCGTCGCGAGGACCTTCGCGCACAACGACGTGGAGGAATTCGCCCGCTATTCGGCTGTGCCGGTGATTAACGGACTCTCCGATTCGGTGCACCCGTGCCAGGCGTTGGCCGACCTGTTGACCATCCAGGAGGCGTTCGGGCATCTGAAGGGGGTGCGCGTTGCGTATGTCGGCGACGGCAATAATGTCTTGCACTCATTGCTGCAGGGATGTGGCATGATGGGGGTGTGCGTGACGGTCGCCACGCCGCCTGCCTACCGGCCGGATCCGGCTATCTGGCAGGATGCGGTGCGGCTCGGCAAACGCCATGGCGCGGCGCTCCAATGGGAAGCCGATCCGCGCCGGGCGGTTCGTGACGCGGATGTGGTGTACACCGATGTGTGGGTCAGCATGGGGCAGGAGCGGCAGCGAACACAGCGTCTGAAAGCATTCACACCATATCAGGTGAATACGGCGTTGTGGAAGCACGCCCCGCGCGGATGCCGGATCATGCACTGCCTGCCCGCGCACCGGGGCGAGGAGATCACCGAGCAGGTGATGGAGCATCCGCGTTCGCTGATCTTCGAGCAGGCGGAAAACCGCCTCCACGCTCAGAAAGCGCTGTTGATGATGCTATTGGGAAAGAAGAGGACGCGCTGATGAGTCGAACACTTGTACTAGCATATTCTGGAGGTTTGGATACGTCGGTCGCCGTCAAATGGCTGACGGAACGGGGCTGGCGCGTGGTCGCGTTCATGGCGAACGTGGGCCAGGGCGGCCCATCGTCCGCGGCGATCCAACGGGCGAAAGCCGCCGGGGCCGCGAAGGTGGTGGTCCGGGACGTCCGCCGCGAATTCGTCTTGGACTACATCTGGCCGGCGCTGCAGGCGCACGCTGTCTACGAGGGGAAGTACCTGCTGGCGACCGCACTCTCCAGGCCCCTCATCGCCAAGCACCTGGTCGAGGTCGCGCATCAGGTGAAGGCGAAGGCGGTGGCGCACGGCTGCACCGGCAAAGGCAACGACCAGGTCCGGTTTGAGGTGACCGTGCGCATCCTGGATCCGAAGCTGTCGATCGTGGCCCCGGTCCGCGAGTGGGAGTTCCGCTCACGCGAGCAGGAGATCGCGTACGCCAAGCGCCACCGGATCCCCATCGACGTCACGAAGTACCGCCCCTACAGCATCGACCAGAATCTCTGGGGCACGAGCATCGAGGCCGGGGTGTTGGAAAACCCCTGGACCGCGCCGCCGGCGGACACCTTCCGCTCGATCCGCTCGCCTGAGCGCGCGGCCCGCCGGGCCGCAACGGTGACGGTCGGATTCATGCGCGGAGTGCCGATGCACCTTAATGGGCGACGGCTCGATGGCGTCGCGCTGATTGAACGGCTCAATGCCATCGGGGCCGCGCACGGCATCGGCCGCAGCGACGTGATGGAAAGCCGCGTCGTGGGCATCAAGTCGCGGGAGATCTACGAAGCGTCTGCAGGAACCATCCTGCTGGAAGCGCACCAGGATCTGGAGCGGCTCGTGCTTGACCGAGAATTGCTCCACGCCAAACAGGGGATGGCCGCCACGTACGCCAGGCTGGTGTACAACGGTCTGTGGTGTACCCCGCTGAAGTCGGCGCTGGATGCGTTTGTCGGCGAGACCCAGCGCCGAGTGACCGGGGCCGTCCGCCTGAAGCTGTTCCAGGGGACGTGCCAGGTCATCGGACGCAAGTCTCCGCACAGCCTGTATCGGAAGCGGCTGGCGACGTATTCGGCGAAGGACCGGTTTGATCAACGCGCCGCTGAAGGGTTTATTAAGTTGTACGGACTCCCGTATGAGGGAAGTGGTCAGTGATCAGTGGTTAGTGGTCAGTGAAGAGCCCACTGATCACTAGCCACTAACCACTAAACACTAAAGAGGAAGGTTTCATGTCGAAAATGTGGGGTGGGAGGTTCACGAAGCGGACTGATCCGCGGGTGGAGCGCTTCACCTCCAGCATCCTGGTGGACTACCGGCTCGCTCGCTATGACGTGGAAGGCTCGATCGCCCACGCCAAGATGCTGGGCCGCTGCCGGATTGTGTCCGCCGCTGAGAGCCGACGGTTGGTCCAAGGGCTGACACGGATCCTGCGCCTGATTGAGCGGGGGCGCTGGACACCCGATCGCTCAGCGGAAGACGTCCATACCCAGATCCAGCAAGAGCTGGAGCGGCTGGTCGGGCCGGTCGCGCAGAAGCTCCACACCGCCCGCAGCCGCAACGATCAGGTCAGCCTTGACCTTCGGCTCTACTGCCGCGAGGCGGTCAGCCGCCTGACGATGGGCATTCGGGGAGTCCAGCGGTCGCTGGTCCATCTTGCGTCGTCGCATCGCGAGGCGGTCATTCCCGGCTACACGCACCTGCAGCGAGCACAGCCCATCCTGCTGGCGCACCATCTGCTGGCCTATGTGGAAATGCTGGAGCGCGATGCGCAGCGCCTCGATGAGGCGCGCGGGCGGATTGACGTCCTGCCGCTCGGCTCCGGAGCGCTGGCCGGCACGACGCTGCCCATCGACCGCCGCTACGTCGCGAAGCTGCTGAAGTTTCCCCGGGTGGCGGCCAACAGCATGGACGCGGTCGCCGACCGTGATTTCGCGCTGGAGCTCGTCTCGGTGCTGGCGAACCTGGCGGTCCATCTGTCGCGGCTGGCGGAAGATATGATCCTGTGGTCGAGCGACGAGTTCGGCATCGTATCGCTTGACGACGCGTTCGCGACCGGCTCAAGCCTTCTGCCCCAGAAGAGGAATCCGGATGTCCTGGAGCTGATCCGCGGCCAGGCCGGCGTCATCGTCGGGAATCTGACGGCGTTTTTCACCATGATGAAGGGGCTGCCATTATCGTATAATCGGGACATGCAGTGGGATAAGCGGCTGGTGTTTGAATCCGTCGAGGCAACCGTTGCCGCACTGTCGGTGCTGGCGCCGTGCCTTCGGCATCTGAAGGTGCGGACCGCGGGCCTGAGCCGGCTGCTGGACGAGTCCTTATGCGCAGCCGATCTGGCCGAGTATTTAGTTCAGCAAGGCGTGGCGTTTCGCCAGGCGCATGAGATCGTCGGCAAAGCCCTGGCCCTCGCCGAGCGGCTGGGGGTGACGCTGCGCCGCTTGAGCGCGTCCGAACTCACGCGGCTTTCGCCGCACCTGACGCGGACGGCGCTCGCCGTGCTGAATCCCCGTCGGTCGGTGGAACGCAAGCGCAGCGAGGGAAGCACGAATCCGTCTCAGGTCGCGCGGGCGCTGTCACGCTGGCAGCGGTACCTTCGCAGGAAGGATTGATGTATTATCCGCACGATTTTCACATGGTCAGAGGCGAACTGCACTGCGAGCGGGTGCCGGTTGGCCGGATCGCGGATGCGGTCGGCACGCCCGTCTACGTCTACAGCTGCAAAACATTGCTGGACCACCTCAGGAAGCTGCAGACAGCCTTTCGGACGCTGCGCCCGCTCATCTGCTTCTCGGTGAAAGCGAACGGCAACCTCGCGATCCTCCGGCTGCTGGTGCGTCACGGGGCCGGATTGGACATCGTCTCCGGCGGGGAGCTGTACAAGGCGCTGCGCGTCGGCTGCCCGGCGTCCCGCATCGTGTTTGCCAGCGTCGGTAAAACTCCGGCGGAGATCCTCGCCGCCGTGCGCGCCGGAATTTTCTGTTTTAATGTGGAGTCAGCGCCTGAGCTGGAAGCCATCGAGGCGATCGCGCGCCGGATGCGCACCCGTGTTCGCGTCGCACTCCGGATCAATCCGGACGTTGAGGCGCACACGCACCGCTACATCCGGACGGGCGTTGCGGAAAGCAAGTTTGGCATTGACCCGCGGACGGCCCTCGATCTGCTGCGGCACCACGAGGCGTTTCCGTCGGTGCGCCTGATCGGGCTGCACCTGCACATCGGCTCACAGATCAGCCAGGCCGAGCCGTTCATCCAGGCGATCACGCGCGTCGCGCAGCTGCTGAAGCAGGCGCGGCCATTCGGCGCGCCGTTGGAATGGCTCAACCTCGGCGGGGGACTCGGGATTATCTACCGGGATGAGCGGCCCCAAACCCCCCAGGCGTTTGCGAGAGCGGTCCTGCCGCTGCTTGTGCCGCTGCGGGTGCGCTTGATTCTTGAGCCCGGACGGTTCATCGTCGGCAACGCCGGAGTCCTGCTGACCGAGGTGCTCTATGTCAAGCGCAGCCGCGGCAAGCAGTTCGCCGTGGTGGACGCAGGGATGAACGATCTGCTGCGCCCAGCACTCTACGGCGCCTATCATGAGGTAATCCCGACCGACGCAGGCCGGCCATCCGTCAACGGCGCCCGCTACGACGTCGTGGGGCCGGTATGCGAGAGTGCGGATGTCCTGGCACGGGGGCGCCGGCTGGGGTCGGTGCGTTCCGGGCAGCGTCTGGCTGTGCTGGGCGCCGGGGCCTACGGCTCGACGATGGCCTCCAACTATAACGGCCGCCTGAGGCCTGCCGAGGTGCTGGTGCGGGGAAGCCGCTGGGCGCTAATCCGCCGTCGCGACACGATGCAGGATCTCATCCGCCACGATGTCGTACCAAAGGCGCTGCTCTCATGATCCCACGCCCTGCCTGGGCTCGCCTGCGGCGAGCCGCGAAAACTAAGCGCCTGGACACCTCTTGGAGTTTTCGCCCCGCAGGTCTGCGGGGCAGGCAGGGCGTGGGATGATCCCGTTTACGAAAATGGTCTCGGCGGGTAATGACTTTCTGATCATTGATACGCGCCGTCGGCGCCCACGCCGGATGCTTCCCTGGACGGCCATGAGCCGCGCTGTGTGCGACCGGCATGACGGTGTCGGAGCCGACGGCCTGCTGATCCTCGAGCCTTCCAGGAAGGCGGACGTCAGGATGCGGGTCTTCAATCCCGACGGGTCTGAAGCCAGCATGTGCGGCAACGGCGCGCGGTGCGTGGCGGTGTATCTGAAGCGCCGCCACGTGACCATTGAGACCAACGCCGGTTTGTTGTCGGCCACGGTGCGGTACAACCGGGTGGCGATGCGCATGACCAATCCCACACGTCTGCGGATGGATTTGTCGCTGCGCGTCAACGGACAGACGCTGCGCGCCACCCATCTCAATACCGGCGTGCCGCATACGGTTGTCCCGGTTACGCAGCTTGACCGCCTCGCGGTGGATGAGCTGGGCCGGGCGCTGCGGTCTCACCGGGCGTTTTCGCCGGGCGGGACCAACGTCGATTTTATCCAGCCGTCGGCCGCTACGAAGCGGCTTCGCGTGCGCACCTACGAGCGCGGCGTGGAAGCCGAAACGCTGGCCTGCGGGACCGGGGTGGCCGCCTCTGCCGTGGCCTATGTCCTCGCCAACGGATCGCGGGACCGACGGAAGAGACATCGCGTCACCGTTGAGGCGCGCAGCGGAGACCTGATGACCGTTTCATTTGCCGTCGCTGGGTCCGGCCGAGGCGTTGCGGTGACGGACCTTGTGCTGGAAGGCCGCGCCCGCCGGATTTGTGAGGGAACGGTCCAGTGACCGTGAGAGGAGCAAGGATGCGTTGTTCGTTCAAAGGATCGATGGTCGCGCTCGTCACGCCGTTTCGAGACGACAAAATCGATGAGCCGGCGCTGAAACGACTCATCGAACTGCACGTCAGTTCGGGTACGAGCGCGATCGTGCCGTGCGGGACGACGGGGGAATCCGCCACGCTCTCCTTTGAGGAGCACGATCGTGTCATTGACCTCACGGTGCAAGCCGCGCGGGGACGGATTGCGGTCATCGCGGGGACCGGATCGAACAACACCCGGGAAGCGATCCGCTTGACGAAGCATGCTAAGCAGGCCGGCGCGGATGCGGCCCTGCTGATCTCGCCCTACTACAACAAGCCGACGCAGCGCGGGCTCTATCTTCACTTCAAAGCAGTGGCCGAGGCGGTGGACATCCCGCTGGTGCTCTACAACATTGCGTCGCGCACTGCGGTGAACATCGAACCGGAGACGTTCGCCCAGCTGGCGCAGGTGAAGAACATCGTGGCGGTCAAAGAGTCCAGCGGCAACTTGGAGCAGATGAGCCGAATCCTCCAGCTCACTGAGGGCCGGCTTGCGCTCATTTCCGGCGACGATGCCCTGACGCTTCCGGTCTTGGCGATTGGCGGCACCGGTGTCATTTCGGTGGTGGCGAACCTCGTGCCCAAGGATGTCGCGGCGATGATTGAAGCGTTTGAAGCAGGGCGCCGAACTGAGGCGGTGCGGCGGCACCAGCAGATGCTGCCGCTGGTCAAAGCGATGTTTCTTGAAACGAACCCGATCCCGGTCAAAACCGCGATGGGAATGCTGGGAATGATTGCGCCGGAGCTTCGCCTGCCGCTGTGTGGGATGTCTGAGGCGAACGAGGCCCGTTTGCGTGAGGCATTGAAGGCGTATGGGCTGCTAAAAGCAGCAACAAGCAACAAGCGACAAGTGACAAGAACAAAGCGAAAATGAGCATCAAGTTGGTGATCTCAGGGTGCGGGGGGCGGATGGGCTCGCGAATTGCGGCACTGGCGCTCGACAACAATCCGCCTTTTGTGGTGGCAGGAGCGATCGAGACAAAGGGCCATTCCGCCATTGGGCAAGATCTTGGCAGCTTCATTGGAAAACACACCGTCGGCGTCAAGGTGACGGATGATGTTCGCATGGCGTTACAAAGCGGGGATGTGCTCATCGAGTTCACGACTCCTGCAGCGACGATGGATCACCTGCGCGATGCCAAAGCGCTCAAGAAAGCCGTGGTCATCGGAACGACGGGAATCCCAGAGGAGGACCGGGAGCTTGTCGCTGCGTTTTCAAAGGAGATCCCTGTCGTCTTCAGCCCGAATATGAGCTTAGGTGTGAATGTCCTTTTCGAGTTAGCCCAAGTCGGAGCAAGGCGTTTGGGCGTTTCCTATGATGTGTCCATTGTGGAGGCGCATCATAAGGAGAAGAAGGATAAACCAAGTGGGACTGCCAAGCACCTGCAGAAGCTTCTCGCAGAAGCGAGGAATCCATCTCGCCTCGTGCCGGAGGAGATCCCATGCACATCAATCCGTGAAGGGGATATCGTTGGCGACCACACGGTGATTTTTGCTGGGCGGTCTGAACGGTTGGAGCTGACCCATCGTGCCGAGAGTCGCGATGTGTTTGTATTCGGAGCGTTGAAAGCCGCGCAGTTCGTCGCCCGCCAGCGTCCCGGGCTGTACGATATGTCGCATGTCCTGAAAGCAACAAGCGACAAGCAACAAGCGACAACAAGTTAGAACCTTCCTGTCAGTGAGATGGCTGAAACCGCACAGACACCATCAACCCGATCGTCTGAGCCGGCGGAGCGCGTCAAGCAGCTGCCGCCCTACCTCTTTGTCGAGATCGACAAGGCGAAACGGAACCTCCAGGCGGCAGGGAAAGACGTCATCGATCTCGGGGTGGGCGACCCGGATCTTCCGACGCCGCCGCATATCCTTGAACGGCTCAAAGCGGCCGCTGATGATCCGGCCAACCACCGCTACAGCTTCACGGAGGGCATTCGGGAGCTGCGGGAGGCGATCGCCCGCTGGTATGAGCGCCGATTCGGCGTAGCCCTCGATCCTCAGACTGAGATCCTTCCGCTCCTTGGCTCAAAGGAGGGGATCGCGCATTTCCCGTTGGCTGTGGCCAACCCTGGCGATGCGGTCCTCGTGCCGGATCCCTGCTATCCTCCCTACCGCAGCGGCACGATCCTTGCGGGTGCTGAGGTCGTGTCCATGCCTCTGCTCGAAGAGAACGGATTCTTTCCTGATCTCGGGGCGATCAGCCAGAAGGCGGCGCGCCGGGCGAAAGTCATGTTTCTGAACTACCCGAACAATCCGACCGCAGCGGTGGCAACAGCTGAACAGTTTCAGGAAGCGGTCGAGTTGGCCAAAGACTTCCACTTCGCCATCGCGCACGATGCGGCCTACTCGGAGGTGGCGTTTGACGGCTCTCAGCCGATCAGCTTCCTGCAGCTGCCCGAGGCGAAAGCCGTCGGCGTCGAGTTCCACAGTCTCTCGAAAACCTACAACATGACCGGCTGGCGGATCGGCTGGGTGTGCGGCAATGCCGCGCTGGTGTCGGCCCTTGGCAACCTCAAGAGCCACCTCGATTCCGGCATCTTCCAGCCGATCCAGTGGGCCGGGATTGCCGCGCTCGACGGGGATCAAGCGCTGCTGCGCGAGACCGTCGCGACGTATCAGCAGCGCCGAGATCTGCTGATCGAAGGTCTTGCGGAAGCCGGCTGGAACGTCGCCAAGCCGGCCGCCAGCCTCTACGTCTGGACGCGCGTGCCGACGAAAGAGTCGTCCATGGCGTTTGCGGCGCGCGTGCTGGAGCAGGCCCACGTCGTCCTGACGCCCGGCGTCGGGTTTGGCCCGTCCGGCGAAGGCTACATCCGCATGTCGCTCACCGTCCCCACTGAACGTCTGCAAGAAGCGGTCAACCGCCTCTCGAAAATTCTTTAACACTCAAGACGGAGTTTGGAATTCGGAGTTCGGAATGCGGAATCGGGTGTTTATCGGCGTCGGTTCGAATGAAGGGGATCGATTGGCGCACATCTCGAGTGCGATCAAGGCGCTCGGCGCGGTGGACGGCGTTCACGTGGTCCAGATGGCCACCATCATCGAAACGGGCCCGGTGGGCGGGCCGCCCCAAGACCCCTACCTCAATACGGTGGTGGAGATTGACACCGCGCTCGCACCACACGAGTTGCTGAGTGCGCTCAAAACGATTGAGCAACAGCTGGGACGCAAGCCGCAATCGGAGCGCTGGGGACCGCGACCCATCGATCTTGATATCCTCCTCTACGGTGACACGGTGCTCAACGACTCATCGCTGATCATTCCTCACCCCCGGATGCACCTGCGGCGCTTCGTCCTGGAACCGTTGGCGCAGCTGGCTCCGGATCTCATCCATCCGTTCTTGGGCCGGACCGTCTCCAGCCTTCTCATCCATCTGCCTGCGGATCACGCGCACCCCGTGTCTCCATGACCGTCATTCGGGCCGCGCGCCGCATGGCCGCGCGGTCAGAGCGTCTTCGACGCCAGGGAAAACAGCTGGGCGTGGTCCCAACGATGGGGGCGCTGCACGAGGGGCACCTCTCGCTCGTCCGCGCGGCGGTGAAAGCCAATGACGTCGTGATCGTGACGATCTTCGTCAATCCGCTCCAGTTCGGTCCCCATGAAGATTTCAGGCGATACCCCAGGAATCTCCCCCGCGACATTCGGCTGGCCCGACGGGCCGGCGCGGACATCGTGTTCGCTCCTTCGGTTCAGGAGATCTCCCCCACGGGCTTCGGGACGACGATCGACGTCGGTCCGATCGGTGAACGCTTGGAAGGGCGCTTCCGCCCCGGCCATTTCCGCGGCGTGGCGACAGTCGTGGCCGCACTCTTTCATCTCACGAAGCCGACACACGCCTACTTCGGCCAGAAGGATTACCAGCAAACGCTCGTCATCAAGCGGCTCGTGAAGGATCTGTGCCTGGACGTTCGTCTGCATGTCCTGCCGACGGTGCGCGAACGAGACGGTGTCGCCATGAGCTCGCGCAACCGGTACCTGCGCGTCGAGCAGCGACGGCAGGCCGCGGTGCTCTGGCGCGCCTTGCGCGCAGGACGCGAGCGGATTCGGACAGGGGAACGGCGGGCCTCCGCCGTTGCGGCCCGCATGCGTCGGCTGATCAAGGCAATCCCCAGTGCGCGGATTGACTACGTCGTCGCGGTGGACGCAGCGACCCTGGCTCCCGTGAGGCGCCTGCGGGGGTGCGTGGCGCTGCTCGTCGCCGTCTGGATCGGGCGCACACGACTCATTGACAATCTTCTCGTCGACGTGTCATAATACCCTCGTCGAGAAACTCCGCTGATGCTGCGAACCGTGTGCAAATCGAAGATCCACCGGGCGACGGTCACCGACGCCAACGTCGAATACCCCGGCAGCCTGACCGTGGACGCCGATCTCATGAAGGCGGCAGACCTGCTGCCGTACGAGCAGGTCCACGTCGTGGATGTGACGAACGGGGCTCGCCTGGTCACCTACTGCATCGAGGGGGCGCCGGGCTCCGGGACCGTGTGCGTGAACGGGGCGGCCGCGCGGCTCGTGGCCCCCGGCGATAAGATCATCGTCATTTCGTACGTCCAGCTGGAACCGTCGGAACTGGACTCGTTTGCCCCGAAGATCGTGACCGTCGATGAGCGTAACCGCATCCTCCAGGTGGTGACGGAGGTCAGCCAGCTCATCGCGTAATGGTGCGTGTCGGCCTCGTCGGCTGCGGCACCATCGGTTCGCAACTGGCCCGCGCTCTGCAGCGGGACTATCGCCATGCCGCGCGGCTCGTCGCGCTCAATGACTGCAATCACAGGCAAGCCGTCCTCCTCCAGCGCCGACTCACCGGTCATCCACCGATC
>JACQHS010000060.1 GCA_016198915.1 Candidatus Omnitrophota bacterium | reverse complement strand
TCTCGGCCGTCAGCCAGCCGCGCCGTCAACGTCAACGGCTGCGCCTCGGGATCGGAGGCGCTCACGGTGAATGTCAGGGCGACGGTCAGTTTGCCGGAGACCGTCACCTGTTTGTCTCCGATCGGCGCCAGGACCGGCGGCGTATTGTTCTGGACGGTCACCGTCATCGTCTCAGCACTGGACGCGCGGCCATCGCTCACCGTAAACGTGAGCGGATAACTGGACCCCCCCTGGGTCGAGCTGGGCGTCCACTGAAACTGCCTGGCCGTGCACGAGCCTGGCTGGCCGCTGGACAACAGCCCATGGAAGCACGCTCCCTGCGGCAGCGGGGCGGCAGTGTAGCTCAACAGCGACTCCTCAACACCTGTGCCCTTGACAAAGAAGGTAAGTGCCCGGCCTTCGGGGATGTCCGTCGGCGGCCAGGACAGCCCCACCGCCTTCGCGACGAGGAAGACATCATCGATCGTGATCGCGCCATCCCCATCAAGGTCAGAGGTGGTGCCTTCCTCTGGTGCGGTTTGGCCAAACGCTCCGGCGACGAGATCGACATCCGCCTGGCTCACTGTCCCATCGCCGTTGACATCAAGCGCGAGCACGCGCAGGGACAGCGGACTCACCGTCGTCTCCGGGGATTCATGGGGAACCGGCGCCTCCGTGCTGGTCGACCACAGCGGGTTGCTGCGGCGCTTCGCCAAGAGGTACCACGCGGTCGTGCCGACATGAGGCGAGGCGTAGTACGCGTGCCCGGCGACCCCCGAGCTCACCCCATCATGCGAGGCCTCAACGATGCTCTGGCCGTCTCCTCGCGGGTGGTGTTGCGCCTCGTCCAGTTTCGTCAAATAGTAGTCGGCGTTGCCGCTGTGTTGAGCGACCTGATAGGCCAGGGTCATCTGCGCACTGCCCTGGAACCAGATGCCATCCGGCTGCGCATCGGTGTCCAGGTGGATGCCCGCGTCATACCCCGAGAACCCATCACTGATCTGCTCACCGGCCGAGACCCGCAGCGTCTGATCCACCCAGTCGAGCGCTGACCCATACAGCGCCGCGCGGCCCAGCGCCAGCAGCGGCAACGACTGCGCGTCCTCAACGAGCGCGGCGGCGTTGACCCGCTGGTTGCTGGTGCCTGCCCAGAACTTGCCGCCGGATGCGTCCCATGCGACCTCTTCGAGGAAGTGCTTGGCGTGCGCCGCGTTGAGGCGAAAGCGGCTCTCACCCGTCAGGTCAAACAACCGCGTGAACAGGACATACGCCAAGGCGTTGTGCTCGGTCACGGCCTCGGTCACCACCTCCTGCTCAGGCTGTGGCATCGGGGGAAGCGCTTGGGCCGGTGCGGTCGCCTCCACCCTCAGGGAGCTGGCGATCATGACCTCCCCCGAACCGCCCGAGAGGTAGCGCACCGTAAGCGTGATCGGCAGGAAGGCTGAGGGGATATTGGGCATCGTATTCGTCAGTCGGCCGCGCACCTCTCCATTCGTTGGAGAGCTGTCCGCGCCAAACGCGGAGGAGAGTTCAATGACATCGTTCGCCGTGACGCGATCGGCGGGTGCTGTCCAGTCGATGGCGATGATCCCGCCAGGAGCGACGCGACTCGGACTGACCTGCAGGCTAAACGAGGTGAGCTGTGTATCGCGCAACCCCCAGAAGAAGCCGCCGTCCGCGGTGGGCGCCTTGAGCTGTTCGATGAGCATGTCAGCCGCGTCGATGGCGGCCTGCAGGTAGACCGCCCTGGCATCCTCGCGGGGGGTAGCCGTCTGCGGGTCGCGGACGCGCTCGAAATACGTCAGCCAGGCCAGCGCCGGCCAGGCGACATCCGCAGTACGTGTCGCGCGCAAGGACGATGGGATGATCGGCTGCTGGGCAGTCGAATCGGCCAGCAACTGATTCACCTGGTAGGCCTGCCGCAGCCGCCCGTCAGCCATGGGATCGTGGCGCTGGTACCACAAGAGCGCATCGCAGATGAGCTTGGCACGCCGTAGATCATCCTCGCGACCCCGCGCCAACCACGCCAGTACCGCCATCGCGCTATCCGCGGTGAGCGCCGCTAGCGTCAGCGGCTGGCCATCCGGGCCCGGCGGATACGGAGAGAAATAACTTTCAATCAGCCGCAGCTGTTCATCCTGAAGATAGGCATCCATCCGTTGCGCCAGATACGCATAGGCCGCATCTTCAGCCACCGTTGCTGGAGGATCCACTAGTACGGTGTGGACCGTGACGGTGACGGAGTCGGTCGCGCTGCCGCCGTCTCCGGTACAGGTCAGGCGATAGGTGGTCGCCACCGACGGGCCCACGAGCTCGCTCCCGCTCAGGAGCCGCTCCCCGCTCCAGCCGTCAGCGGCCAGACAGGTGTGCGCCTCCGTGCTGGTCCAGCTCAAGAGGCTCTCCTGGCCGGCCTCGATCACCGAGGGACTCGCGCTGAAGGTCACGGTGGGGAGGCTCGGGGGAATGATATCTGGTGGTGGAATGATGGCATCAGGTTCTTGCTCGATGATCTCCAAGGCGACGCTCGTGCGACTGCTGCCGGCCCCCACATAGCGCAGCGTGTAGGCCCCTAGGGGCATCTGCTCAGGCAGGCTCACGGGTTGCTGCCCGCTGGGGTGACTGTCAAGCTGCACAAACGGAAAGCAACGAGCTCCCTCAGGGAGCAGCGGGTGACTCAGCGCTGGACTTGCGCACAACTCAATCGTATCGGTTTCGTCGGCTGCCGTGGCAGGCGCCACGGACCACGTCACCGTGATCGCCTCGCCGGGGACGACCCGCGTGTGCTCCACGCTGAGGGTGTATACGGCGGGGGTGATCTCATCAGGTTCTCCCTCGTCGGCTTCGGTCTCGTCAGTGCCGGTCTCCTCAGTACCGGTCTCCTCACTGCCGTCAGTGCCGTCCTCGTCGGCTCCCGACTTGCCAGGGCTCTGATCATCACGTCTTTTTTCCGCAACGATCGACACCTGAGTCGTCGCCAGCACCGCACTGCTGGGCTCCACGAGATAGCGGACGTGGTAACGGCCCGGAGGAAACCCGGGAGGCACCTGATACGTCAGCTCGCCGCTGGGCCGGCCCGCGGTGGGCAACCGGTGCAGGGGCAGCGTTCGCAGAGCGTCCGCGCTCGCGAAGAAGCCAATCCAGTCGAGGGCGGACGCGCCCTCCGGCGGCACGACCGTCCACCGGATGGTCACTGCGTGCCCGGCCTTAACAGGGTTGGGTTCGATGTGGAGATGAACGGTTGGTTGCCCTTCGACCAGCTCCTGCAGCGCACGCGGCGGCATGAGGGCAAACGGAGAGGGAATGCTGGTCGGTCCCTGGGGTGGGTTCGGCGCAGGACTGTCGGGGATGGAAGAGGGCGCTTGAGCCGCCGGCGGCTGTGCAGACGTCGAGGTGCGTGGCTGAGCCCAGAAGCTCTGAGAGTCCACCCTCGTGTTGCCGCTCCACGATCCCGAGGGATCAGAACCCTGGCTCACGTCGGGCGCATACGCCCCGTCATAGGCGGCTGGCGCAGAGTCTGTCCAGGACTCAAGCGGCATCGAGCTGGCCGAGAGCGCAGAAAGTCCAGCGGTCCCGCCCGAGCCGGCGCTTGCGTCTTCAGCCTTCCAGTCAAACCACTCAACCTCCCGGTGTGCCGTGGCGCGTGCTGAGGCCATCTGAGCAGGCGGCTGATCTGGTCTGCTCGTCTGCCGCTCCATGACGAGGGCGGCTGGCTGTTCCGCTGGAAGGGGTGGCTGGACGTAGCGGTGGTAGAGCAGTGGGGCCGCCCCCGCGAGAGGCAGGCTCACCAGCAGCGACAGCCACCACTTATTCATCATCATCCGCCACGGTCCTCGCTCAAGCCCAGATACAAAAAGGCCGGATTACCAAAGCCTGAGGGATCTTCGGCAACCCGGCGAACAGTGAGGCGATCGTCTTCGGCAGCCCGGCTATCCTCTTAGGGATCCGCGGCTTTGCGCCCCCGCCTCACGACGGGTTTGCCTTTATCGGACACGGCCCATTAAATTGTCAACTATAAGTTAACCTGAATGACGGGAAGCTTGTCAAGTCGTGAAAATGGGGACGTTTCTATTTCTGGAGGGAGAGAAAATTAGCTGAGGAAGCGGCGGAAGATTACGGTCGCATTATGGCCCCCAAACCCCAGGGAGTTGGACAATGCGACGTCAACGGCTGCTTGTCGGGCGTAGGTAGGGATGTAATCCAAGTCGCACTCAGGGTCGGGATGTTCGTAGTTGATGGTCGGCGGCATGACGCCGTGGACGATCGCCAGCACCGAGATCACCGCCTCCACCCCGCCCGCACCCCCGATGAGATGGCCGGTCATGGATTTGGTGGACGAGACCGCCACCTGTTTGGCCGCGTCCTTGAACGTCTTTTTGATGGCGAGTGTTTCGATCTTGTCATTCAGTTCGGTGGAGGTGCCGTGCGCGTTGATGTACGTCACCTGCTCCGGCCGAAGCCTTGCATCCTCCAGCGCCCGTGACATCGCGTGGGCTGCCCCTTCGCCCTGCTCATCGGGTGCGGTCATATGGAAGGCATCCGCCGTCATCCCGTAGCCGACCATCTCGGCGTAGATCCTAGCCCCCCGCTTTTTGGCATGCTCGGCTTCCTCTAATACGAGCACCCCAGCGCCCTCCCCCATGACGAAGCCGTCGCGCTCCTTGTCAAATGGACGTGAGGCGCGCGGTGGCTCGTCGTTGCGCCGTGAGAGCGCCTGGAGCGCGCAGAAGCCGCCGATCGACAGCGGCGTAATACAGCTTTCGGTCCCGCCGCCCAGCATCACATCCGCGTCTCCCCGCTGGATGACGCGAAACGCCTCGCCCACCCCGTGCGCGCCGGACGCGCAGGCGGTGGTCGTGCAGCTGTTGGGCCCCTTGAACCCCAGGCTGATGGCGGTCTGGCCCGCACCCATGTTGGCGATGAGCATCGGGATCATGAAGGGGCTCAGCTTTTTCGGTCCCTTCGAGGTGAGGGTCGCGTGCTGCTGTTCGATCAAATGCATGCTCCCCATGCCGCAGCCGATGATGACGCCGGCGCGGAAGGGGTCTTCTTGCTCGAGGCGGATGCCGGCATCCGCCACTGCCTGCTTGGAGGCCGCGACCGCGAATTGGACGAACAGCTCGGTCCGCTTAATTTCCTTGGGCGTCAGGTAGGTGGAGGGATCAAATCCCTTCACCTCGGCGGCGATCTGCGAATCGAGGCTGCTTGGATCAAACGAGCTGATGCGCCCAACCCCGCTGGTGCCGGCCAACAGCGACGCCCACATCGCCGGCACGTCATTGCCGACGGGCGTCACCGCCCCCAACCCTGTAATGACGACTCGCTTCATGCTATTCTCGTCCGAAAATAGAAACGTCCCGCTATTGCGGGACGTCCCGTAGGCATGATGAATTGTGCAATGGGGAGGCTATTTGGCGCTGGCAGTCTTTGACTCAATATACTTGATGGCGTCCCCGACGCTCGTCATTTTCTCGGCGTCCTCGTCGGGAATCTCGATCCCAAACTCCTCCTCAAGCGCCATGACCAGCTCCACCGTGTCCAGCGAGTCAGCACCCAGGTCCTCGATGAACGAGGCCGCGTCGGTCACCTCTTCCACCTTGACGCCCAGCTGTTCTGCGATGATCGCACGCACCCGATCCGCCACAGCCTCTGCCATACAATCCTCCTTGTTGTCCCCCGAATCCTTACATCGCCAGGCCGCCGTCCACCACCAGCACGTGGCCGGTGATGTACCGCGCCGCCTCGCTGACGAGAAACAGGGCGGCCTGCGCCACATCCTTCGGCTCGCCCAGCGTCCCCATTGGGATCGCCTCCGCGAGCCGCTGTTTGGCCTGCTCCGGCAGGGCCTCGGTCATCTCGGTCTTGATGAACCCCGGGGCGATGGCGTTGACCGTCACCCCGCGGCTGGCTAGTTCTTTGGCCACCGCCTTGGTCAGCCCGATGATCCCGGCCTTGGACGCGGCGTAGTTCGCCTGCCCTGGATTGCCAATGAGCCCAACGATCGAGGCGATGCTGACGATGCGGCCCCGCCGTTGCTTGAGCATGTGCTTGGCGACCGCCCGGGTGCACAGGAAGGTGCCTTTGAGATTAATGTCCAGCACCCGGTCCCACTGCGCATCATCCATGCGGATGAGCAAACCGTCTTTGGTGATGCCAGCGTTGTTGATGAGTATATCGAGTCTGCCTAGCTTGTCAAGCACTTTTGCCACGCCCTCATCGACCTGTTTTCCGTCGGTGACGTCGACGACTACCCCCACACAGCGCCGCCCCAGTGCTTCCAGCTCTTTGGCGGTCTGCGCCAGCGGCTCGGGGTTGACGTCAAAGAGGGCCGTATCCGCCCCTTCCCGCGCGAAAGCCAGGGCGATTTCCCGCCCGATCCCGCGCGCCCCCCCGGTCACGAGGGCCACCTGGTTGGCAAGCTGCATGGCGCGGTATTATAACATAGAGAAAAGCAACCTTCTGTGGTTCTGTGGGATTCTGTGGTTCTGTGGTGATCAAGACACGGCGGGCGGATTGGCAGGCGCGTGGTTCGGATGCTTGGGTTCCAGCATGTGCGCGGGCTTGAGTTCCCCTTCCCGATAGATCTCGATAATGGCATCCACGACGACCGGGTCAAACTGGGTGCCCCGGTTGCGCTTGAGCTCCTCGATCGCCTTGTCGATCTGCATGCCTTTGCGGTACGGGCGGTCGGTGATCATGGCATCGAAGGCGTCCACAACCGTCGCAATGCGCGCCCCGATGGGAATTTCATCCCCCTTGAGGCCTTCCGGATAGCCGGAGCCGTCGTACGCCTCCTGGTGGTAGCGCACGACCTTCGCCATCTCCTTGAGGCCGTCGATCTGCTCCAGGATCTCCGCCCCGTCCACCGGGTGCCGCCGCATGATCTTCCATTCGTCGTCGTTCAGCGGTCCCGGCTTAAACAAGATCTCCTTGGGCGTGAAGATCTTGCCGATGTCGTGCAGGAGGATGCCGGCGAGCATCACTTCATCCGGTGTGCCGTTGAAGGACACGCCCTTCGCGCGCAGCTTCGTGAGGATCTTTGAAGCGTACTCCACACTGCGGGACACATGCTCGTGGGTGTAGTGGGGATCAATCTTCGAGACGACCATGGAGAACGCCGACACGATGCCGTACGTCACCTTGCGCACGCTCTCCAGCGACTTCTTCAGCTCATCGTTGGACCGGCGCAGGTCCTCGTACAGTGAGGTGCTCACCTTCCCCAGCACCTCATCCTTGAGATACTCCAGGCTGAAGGGCTTGATGACGTAGTCGCTCGCCCCCAGCAGCTTCGCCCGCCGGATCGTCTCGTCATCCTCCACGGCGGTGATGATGATGATGCGCATCATCCCGTCCAGCTTCTTGGCCTCCGTGAGGATGTCCATGCCGTTGAGGCCCGGCATGTGCAGATCGAGGAACACCAGGTGGGGGCGCTGCTCGCGGATGCAGGAGAGCGCCGTTTTCCCGTCGTGGGCCACCATGACGTCAAACCCGCGCTCGGAGAAAAACGTCTCCAGCAGCCGGCAGATTTTCTGCTCGTCGTCAGCTACGAGAAGCTTTACCATGCGTCGC
>JACQHS010000004.1 GCA_016198915.1 Candidatus Omnitrophota bacterium | reverse complement strand
GCGATGATCCCGACTCCCAGGAGGGTCGCCAGGATGATCAGCATGACCTGCCGCAATTTTCGAGACGTCATCGCGCCCCTTCACTAAGTTTTTGAATAATCGCTTTGAAGGCGCGGCCGCGGTCCTCGAAATCGCGGAACATATCGAAGCTGGCGCAGGCCGGGGAAAACAACACCGTCGTTCCCGGCCCGGCGAGCGAGGCGGCGGTGTGCACCGCATCGTCCAGGGTTGGGCTTTCGCGGACGACGGAGCTGCCGTTGAACAGCGCGCGGAACCGCTTGCGCGATTCGCCGATCAACACGACGCCTTTCACCCGGCCGTCATGGAGCTCATCGACCATCGGGCCGAAATCCAGCCCTTTATCTCGTCCCCCCGCAATGATCACTACCTCTCCCCGGGTCTGATGAAACGCGAAGAGCAGGCTCTCCGGGGTCGTGGACTTGGAGTCATTAATGAAGCGCACGCCGCGCACCGTCGCCACGTGCTCCTGGCGGTGCTCGAGGCTCCGGTAGGAGCGGATGGCCTGCCACGCCGCCGGATCAGCCACGCCGAGAATGCGGGCCACCTGCAGCGCGGCCTGAGCGCTCAGCGGCAGCGCCTCCTGCGTCCTTGCGGCCAATCGAAACCCGGCAGGGTTGGAGCGGTTGTCTCCGAACCAGATCCGCTGCGCCCGCAGGCGTTCGCCCAGGGCCGCGACAGCCGGATCGAGGGCGTTCAGCACCGCCCAGTCTTTCGGGGTCTGACGCTGGAAGAGGCGGGCCTTGGCTGCGAGATACGCGGCCCGGTCCTGGTGGCGGTCCAGATGGTTCGTCCCAAGGTTCAGCAGCGCGCCGATGCGGGGCCGGAACTGCTCGCAGCGGAGCAGCTGAAAAGAGCTCACTTCGACCACCGCGATCGTCTGCGGCGTCAACTGCGGGACCACCGAAGCAAACGGCACGCCAAGGTTGCCGCACGCGACGGCCGTTCGCCCCGCACGCTGAAGGAGGTGGGCGATGAGGGTGACGACCGTGCTTTTGCCGTTGGTGCCGGTCACCGCGACGACGGGCGAAGGACAGAAAGCAAAGGCCAGCTCGATCTCGCTGAGCACGGGCAGGCCTTTCTCGAGCGCCCATTCCAGCGGCTCGGCGTGCTCCGGCACGCCGGGGCTGACGACCATCGCGTCAACGCCGTCGAGAAATTTCGGCGTGTGCCGACCGGTCTCGACGTCCACGCCGCGCGCGGACAGCGCGGCTGCGGCGGTTCGGACGGCGTCGGTCTGCTGTACCTCGGTCGCTTTGACCAGGGCCCCCGCCAGGACGAGGAGCTCGGCGGCGGCGGTCCCGCTGCGTCCGAGTCCCACGACGACCACCCGGCGGCCCGCCCACGATCGTCCGAAGAGATCCTGCATTATGGCCAATCGATCGCGGTCAACCCAAACATCCCCAGCAGCAGTCCCACGATCCAAAAGCGCACGATCAGCTTGGGCTCGGTGATGCCGCCCAGATGAAAATGATGGTGAAGCGGTGCGACGCGAAAAATGCGGCGCTTGCCCCGCCACTTGTAGGACGCAATCTGCAGCAGGACGGAGAGCGCCTCAGCGACGAACACGCCGCCGATGATCAGCAGCCACAGCGCCGTGTGGCTGAGCAGACTGATGGCCCCGACCGCCGCCCCCAAGCCGAGCGATCCGACATCGCCCAAGAACACCGAGGCAGGAAACGCGTTAAACCAGAGAAAGCCGACGCAGGCCCCCGCGAGGCTCGCGCACCACGGGACCAACACCCGCCCGCGGGGATCGCCGGACAGCACTGAGAGCCCGAGGATCGCCAGCACGATCGCGACACTGCCGGCGGCCAGCCCGTCCAAACCGTCGGTGAGGTTGACCGCGTGGGAACAGCCGGCCATGACCATCATCGCAAAGGGCACCCAGGCCCATTGGAGGTCAACCGTTCGCTGGAGCCAGGGAATTTCGACGACGTTGTAGCTGGCGGCGGTCATCGGAAAGGCCATCCCGATGGCAGCACCCACCGCCAGCGCGACCATCAGCTTCGGGGTCTTGCGCAGGCCGGCCGCGTTGCGTCCCCGAAACTTCAGGCAATCATCAAACAACCCGACGGCCGAAAGCCCCAGGACGGCGCCCAGGACGATCCATCCTTCCCGGTGCGCCAGTCCGCCGGCCACGGCGGCCACGAGGATCGCCGCCAGCAGCACGAAGAGGCCGCCCATCGTGGGGATTTTCTGTTTTGCGGCCTGAAACGCCAACAGCGGCGGGCAATCCTCGTAGCGGATCGGCTGCACGCACTGGGCCTGGGTCAGCCAGCGGACCGCAAACGTCCCGACCAGCATGCAGACGCCCGCGCTCGCGAGGAACACAAGGGCGGCGTCAGCGAGCGAGTTCGCCATGCGCCCCCCGGTAATGCTGCAGGAGAAACTCCGTGACCTGCTCGAGATTCAGTTTTCGCGATCCTTTGACGAGAAGGCCGTCACCTTCCTGCAGCATCGCCGGCAGCCGCGCAAGCAGCTCTGGGACCGTCCGGTAGGTGGAAATCGTGTCGAGGCGCCCTTCGCGAACGCCCTGGGCCACGTAGTCGGCGTAGTCGCCGACCGCGATCACCGTGTCAATGCCAAGCTGGGCCGCCAGCCGTCCAATCGCCTGGTGGGCCGCCGGCGCAAACTCACCCAGCTCCAGCATGTCGCCGACGATGGCCACTTTGCGCCGCACCGAGAGATCCCGCAGCATCTCCAGGGCGCGCGCGAAGGACAGGGGGTTGGCATTGTAGCAGTCGTTCAGGATGGTGAGGCCGTTGCACCGGATGATCTGGGACCGCAGCGGAATCGGCGCGAAGGAGGCCAGCCGCTGCTTGGCCGCGGAAAGCGGCACGCCCATCGCCCACGCGCAGGCGATCGCTGCAAGCCCATTCTCCACATTGTGGTAGCCGGCAAGCGGGACGGTCCACTGGTCCGCGTGGTCTCGCAAGCGAACGGTCATCACTTCACCGCTGCGCTGGATATCCACGGCTTGAATGTCGCAGCGATCCGTCGTCCCAAAGGTCACGATGCGCGCCCCGGAAGCCAGGTAGTGCTGTGCCTCAAGACACACGTCCAGCTGATCCCCTGGCAGGACCGCGCATCCGTCGCTTGGGAGGGCTTCCAGCAGCGACAGTTTTTCGTGCAGCACCTCCATCAAGGATCCGAAAAACTCCAAGTGCGCAGGGCCCACGTTCGTGATGACCGCCGCGGTGGGCTCCACGATGGAGGAAAGATACGTGATCTCGCCCGGATGGTTCGTGCCCAGCTCGACGACCGCCTGCTCGTGCTCCGTCGTCATGCGCAGCAGCGTAAGCGGCACGCCGATGTGATTGTTCTGTGTGCCCTGCGTCTTCAGGATTGTGCCCGGCTCGCCCAAGAGGTGGGCGAGGAGCTCCTTGGTCGTCGTTTTCCCGCAGGAGCCGGTGACGGCAATCACGGGCCGGCCGAGCTTTCGGCGGTGAAATCGGGCGAGATCCGCCAGGGCTTCCGTCGTGTCATCCACGAGAATGGTGGGCAGCGAGGCGGAACCGTTGGTGGGGGTGATCACATGAGACACGACGAGGCAGGAGGCGCCGTGGTGGGCCGCATCTTCCACGAAGCGGTGCCCGTCATACCGCGTGCCGCGGATGGCGACGAAGGCGTCCCCGGGCGCGAGGGAGCGGGAATCAATGGAAATGCGTCCCGCCTCTCCCACAGGTCGTCCCCGGACCAGCTCGCCTTGAGTCGCCTCCAGGAGCTGGGGGATCGTCCAAACTGTCATACCAACCAAACCTACGAAACGGCGAAGCTGTGCCGACTGCTCAAACAGCGTTCCACGACGTCCCGATCCGAAAACGGGATCGAGACGTGGTCGAAAATTTGATACGCCTCGTGCCCTTTGCCGGCGATGAGGATCGTGTCCTCCGCCTTCGCCTCAGCCAGCACCGACGCAATGGCCTGTTCGCGGTCCGGCATGACCTGGAACTGGCGGAACCCGTGGGTGAAGCCGGCCTTGATCTGATGGATGATGTCGAGCGGCTCCTCGGTGCGCGGATTGTCTGACGTCAGCACCACGTGGTCGGCGATCAGGCTCGCGATCCGCCCCATCACCGGACGTTTCATGTGGTCGCGGTCGCCCCCGCAGCCGAAGACCACGATGAGACGGCCTCGGTTCAATTCGCGCAACGACAACAAGGTGAGCCGAAGAGCATCGGCGGTGTGCGCATAGTCGATGAGCACATTGACCCCGGATTCGCTCGGCACCCGCTCCAGCCGCCCAGGCACCTGCTCGATGGCGGAGAGCCCATCCCGAACCGCGGTGACCGGAATCCCGAGAGCCAACAGGGTCGTGGCAGCCGCGGCGATATTCCACACGTTGTGGCGCCCCAACAGCGGTGTGGCGACCGGGGCGACACCCCACGGCGTATCCAGCACAAAGCTGGTGCCCTGCCAGGAACAGACCACGTGCTTGACTGAGGCGTCACCCTGACGCTCCATCCCGTAGGTCACGACGGTGCGGGTGGGGATCGTTTCGGCGAGCGTGCGGCCGTATTCATCGTCCGCATTGATCACGGCGCAGCCATCCGGACGCACCACATCGAACAGGCGGCGTTTCGCCGCCGCGTAGGCGTCCCGCGTCTTGTGATAATCCAGGTGATCGGAGCCGAGATTGGTGAAGATGCCGGCCTCAAATTCCAAGCCCGCCACGCGCCCCTGCGCGAGCGCATGCGAGGACACCTCCATGGCGCACCACGCGAGCCCCTCGCCCACCATCTGCGCGAAATACCGCTGCAGCTCCAGCGGCCCGGGCGTCGTATTGGTGGACGGGATCGCGCGCCCGCCGATGTGGTACATGATCGTGCCCAGCAATCCTGCGCGGACCCCCGACGCCTCCAGGATCGCCTGCAGCAAATAGGTCGTGGTGGTCTTGCCGTTCGTGCCGGTCACCCCGACCAGCCGCAGCTTGCTCGAAGGATGCCCATAGAAGCGCGCGGCAATGGTGGCCAGCGCCTGGCGCGTATCCGGCACCACGACGCAGGGGCACGGGTGTCCTGACGAGGGAAGATGTTGCGCGACGACCGCGCAGGCCCGCCGGCTCATCGCTTCCTCGATGAACAGATGACCGTCCTGCGTGGATCCTTGAATGGCCACGAAGAGGTCGCCCGGACGAACCTGTTTCGAGTGGCAGGCAATGCCGCTGATGGGCACCGCGGCCACAGGCTGTGCCGTGACGCCGTGCAAGAGTTCACGTAACGTGATCGTCATGGGAGTCTTGCGATCACAGGAGCGGCCGGCCGGCGCTCTAACCCCCAATAGCTGGCCAGTTGCTCCACGATCCGCTTGAAGATGGGGGCTGCGACCACTCCGCCGAAGTACGCGGGGCGCGGCTCATCCACATTCACCACAATGACAAAGCGTGAGTCAGGCACCGGCCCAAAGCCGACGAAGGAGGCGACGAAACGGCTGTGGGAGTAGCGGCCGGTTGGCTCTATTTTTTGAGCCGTCCCGGTTTTACCGGCCACCGTGAGGCCCTGGACATTCGCCAGCTGGCCGGTGCCTGACTCGACAACGCTTCTGAGCATCTGCTGCACCGTCGTCGCCGTCTCCGGGTTGAGGACCCGGACAGGTTCAGCGACCTCGGCGGACCGGACCACGCGTCCGTCAGCAGTTTGAATGCGATCGACCACATGGGGCTGGACCCGTAAGCCGCCGTTGGCAATCACGGCGGCCATGACGGCCAGTTGGATCGGCGTCACGGCGACCCCCTGCCCGATGGG
>JACQHS010000049.1 GCA_016198915.1 Candidatus Omnitrophota bacterium | reverse complement strand
GCCCGTCAGCCGCCCCGAGGCCTACCGCGCGGACATCACCTACGGGCAAAACAAAGAGTTCGGCTTCGACTACCTGCGCGACAACATGCGTTTTCGCTTGGAGGATCTCTCTCAGCAAGAGCACCACTTCGCCATTGTGGACGAGGTCGACAGCATCCTCGTTGATGAAGCCAGGACTCCGCTGATCATCTCCGGGCCGGCGGAGGAGTCCACTGACCTTTACTACCGCTTGGACAAAGTGGTGGCGCGGCTGGAAAAAGGGACGGCGTTTGAAGTGGATGAGAAGGCCGAGTCCGTGAGCTTGACCGAAGAGGGGATGAAGCGCTGCGAGGAGCTGCTCGGCGTGGCCAACCTCTACGATGAGGCCAACATGCGGCTCGTCCACCACATCAACCAAGCACTCCGCGCGCACCAGCTGTTTGCGCGGGACGTGGATTACGTCGTCAAGGACAACGAGATCATCATCGTCGATGAGTTCACCGGCCGGCTGATGCCGGGACGCCGCTGGAGCGACGGGCTGCACCAGGCCATCGAGGCGAAAGAGACTGTGCGCATCCGCCAGGAGAACCAGACGCTGGCGACCGTCACGTTTCAAAACTACTTCCGCATGTACGAAAAGCTGGCGGGGATGACCGGCACTGCCGCGACCGAGGCCCAGGAGTTTACCGAGATTTACAAACTGGACGTCGTGGTCATGCCGACCAACCGTACGCTCATTCGCACGAACCACCCCGACACCGTGTACAAGACCGAGCCGGAAAAGTTCATTGCGATCGTGCAGGAAATCGTGGAGCTGCACCGCGCGGGACGGCCGATCCTCGTCGGCACGATCTCCATCGAGAAGTCCGAACGGCTGTCCCGGATGCTGAAGGAACCCGGCCCCTTCGTGGCGCGCCTGGGCACCGTGTGCCAGTGGGCGCTGGAAGATCTCAAGAAGGAATCCGTGTCGGACACGCTGCGCCAGCGCCTAGAGCAAGCCCTCACCCGGCCGGCGGCGCTCACCGAAGCCGAAGCCAGCGAGCTCCTCGTCCAGCTGAAACTCCATGCGCCCAAGTCCATCCTCGTCTACCGCGGCGAGGATCTCCTCAGATTGGTCCAGACCATCGCGTCGATCAAGGCCGGTATTGTGCACAATGTCCTCAACGCGAAGTACCATGAGCACGAAGCCCGCATCGTGGCACAGGCCGGCCGCAAGGGGGCGCTGACGATTGCCACGAATATGGCCGGACGCGGCACCGACATCCTGCTCGGCGGCAATCCGCAGGCGCTGGCCGACGATGTGATCCGCGAGGAGGAGACCAAACGCCAGGCGCCGCTTGAGGAAGCGGACAAGCAGACAATTCTGTCGCGCTTCAAGCAGCAGTGCGACGACGAGCACCAGCAGGTGGTGGCGCTGGGCGGGCTGCACGTCCTGGGGACGGAGCGCCATGAAGCCCGCCGCATCGACAACCAGCTGCGCGGCCGCTCCGGACGCCAGGGCGACCCGGGCTCGTCGCGCTTCTACCTGTCGCTGGAAGATGAGCTCATGCGGATCTTCGGGTCCGACCGGATCGCCAAGCTGATGGAGTTCAAGTGGTTCAAATGGGAAGAGGGGCTGCCGATTGAACATCCCATGGTCAGCAAATCGATCGAAACCGCCCAGCGGCGCGTCGAAGGCCATAACTTCGACATCCGCAAGCAGCTGCTGGAATACGACAACACCATGAACCGCCAGCGGGAGGTCATCTACGAGCAGCGCCGGCGGATCCTGGAGGGTGTCAACCTCCAGGGCCTCGTCAAGGAGATCATCCAGGACGTCGCGGAGAACCTTCTGGCGGCGTTCGCCTCGAAGGAGCTGCGTCCGGATGCCTGGGACCTCAACGGGTTGCGTGATGTGATCAGTCATCAGTTTGCCGTGTCCCTCGATCACGCCATGACCGCCGGCGACCGCGAAGCGCTGTTCGACCAGTTGACCGCCGCGTTTGACCGCGCGTATGACGCTAAGCGCCAGGCCGTGGGATTGCCGCTCATGCCGCAGCTGGAGCGCCATGTGCTGCTCTCCATCATGGACGCGAAGTGGAAAGACCATCTCTACATGATGGACGCGCTCCGGGAGGGCATCGGCCTGCGCGCCTACGGCCAGCGCGATCCGGTGGTGGAATATCAGCGGGAAGGCTACCGGATGTTTCAGATGATGATCGAGTCGATCAAATTGGACTCGTTGACCATGCTCCTGCGCGTCCAGCCGGTGGCGCAGGCGCAGCCGGTGAGCGTGTTTGAGACAACGCCCCAGCAGGAAGTCCATCCTGAAGTGTCAGGCTCGATTGCGGAGCGGATGGCGGCGGTTCTCAGTCCTCAAGAAAGCTCAGGGCTCGGGGTCCAGGGCTCAGGGCAAATGCCCCCAGCCCCCAACCCACAGCCCAGAGCGACGGCGCAGCGCGCGGGACCGAAAGTCGGAAGGAACGATCCCTGCCCCTGCGGCAGCGGAAAAAAATACAAGAAGTGTCATGGCCAATAACGGGACGTAGAAATGTCCCGCGGGAATGTCCGCCCCCCGGTTCTTGCACTTCTGAGCGCGGTCCTCCTCGTCCTCTCGTTTCCAAATTTCAACCAGTCCTGGTGCGCGTGGGTCGCGCTGGTGCCGTGGTTGGTGCTCCTGCGAGACTGCACGCCGCGCGCAGCGTTCCAGTGGTCGTTCCTGATTGGGTTGCTCTTCTTTCTGGCGTCGATGTGGTGGCTCATCCACGTCACGCTTGTCGGATGGCTCGTCCTCTGCGCGTACCTTGCCCTCTATTTCGCCCTTTTCGGCCGGCTGGCTTCCAGGATCCAGGATGCAGAATCCAGGATGCAGGAACTGGTGGTCATTCCGGCCACGTGGGTCTCGCTCGAGTTCCTCCGCAGCCATCTGCTCTCCGGCCTAGGGTGGAACCTCTTGGCCTATTCACAGACGCCGTGGTCCGCGCTCATTCAGATGGCCGACGTCACTGGCGCCTGGGGTGTCTCCCACCTGATCGTCCTGGTGAACATCGCGATCGCCGGGTTGCTAGTGAAAGGCAATCCTACGGCGAGCGCTGTGCGGCACACGGTGATCGCAGTTGGGTGTGTACTGCTCGCGGCGGGGTACGGGGCCTGGCGTCTCCCTCAACTGTTAGGCGGCCGGGCCGTCCGCGTGGCGGTCGTGCAGGGCAATGTCCCGCAGGAAGAGAAGTGGGATGCGGCGTACCGCGAAGGCATCCTGGCGCGCTATGCGGCTCTGACGCAGACCGCCGCCTCAACGAATCCATCGCTCATCGTGTGGCCCGAGACCTCGGTGCCAGGGTCGCTGAGCATCGATGAGGAGCTGACCCAGCAGATGATTGCGTTCGCCCGCCGTGTTGCGCGGCCGCTGCTCGTTGGGGCGCCGATTCCCACGATTGATCGGACGCGCGTCACGCTGCGCAACAGCGCGATGCTCGTAGATCCCGAAGGGACGCTGCAGCAGCGGTATGACAAGCTCCACCTGGTGCCATTCGGCGAGTTTGTTCCCGGCGACCGCTACCTGCCGTGGTTGCGACGTCTTTTGCCCCCGATTGGCGATTTTTCACCCGGCGATAAGTACACCGTCTTCCGTCTCCGTTCGGGGTTCGGGGTTCAGGGTTCGGGGCTTGGGTTTAGTGTATTAATTTGCTTCGAAGACATCTTCCCAGAGCTGGCACGGCGCTTCGTCCAGCGCGGGGCCCAGCTGCTGCTGGTCATCACTAACGACGCGTGGTTCGGCCCGACCGCCGCCGCCTACCAGCATGCGCAAGCGTCCACCTTCCGCGCCATCGAGCTGCGCGTCCCGGTGGCCCGCGCGGCCAACACCGGCTGGTCCGGCTGCATCGATGCGTCAGGCCGTCGGATCGGCAGCGTCCGCGATGCTCAAGGGGCGGAACTCTTCGTTGATGGAACGCACACGTGCGATCTTCCGCTGGGGCCAGGGGATAGTGTTTATCGTCGCTGGGGGGATTGGTTCGCCGGCCTGTGCCTTCTCCTGACTCTCATATGGAACTTATTGTCGAACAAAGGGTTATGGTCGTTGACACCTCTTAAAGGCCACCGTATAATACAAGTTTAAACTATTTTATTTGATGAAGGACGAGCAGGTCCACACCCGCCGTGAGAAATTGGAGACGCTGCGAGGCCGTCGCCTGGCGCCGTACGGCGGGCCGTTTCCCAAGGATGGGCCGATCCAATCGCTTGTGGCCGGCTACGCCGAGGGCCGCTCGGTCTCAACCGCCGGCCGCTTGAGCGCCAAGCGCGGCCACGGCGGGCTGACCTTCGCCGACCTGCGGGACTACAGCGGCAAGATCCAGATCTGCGTGAAACAGGAACGGGTCGGAGACGCAAGCTACCAGCTCTTTGACAGCTTTGACCTTGGCGACATCCTCGGGGTTTCGGGCACGCTGTTCAAGACGAAGACCGGCGAGGTGACGGTCCAGGCAGACCAGCTCACGCTGCTGGCCAAAGCCCTGCGGCCGCTGCCGGAGAAGTGGCACGGGCTCAAGGATGTGGAGGTCCGCTACCGCCAGCGGTATCTCGACCTCATCGCCAATGAGCCGGTCCGCCAGGTCTTCGTTTGGCGGAGCAAGCTATTGTCCAGCCTGCGCGCAACGCTGGAGCGCCACGGGTTTCTCGAAGTGGAAACGCCGATGATGCACGCGATCCCCGGCGGGGCGGCCGGCGAGCCGTTTCTGACGCATCACAACGCGCTCGATGCCGACCTCTACCTGCGGCTCGCCCCGGAACTGCACCTGAAGCAATTGCTCGTCGGAGGGCTGGAGCGCGTGTATGAGCTGAACCGTTCGTTCCGCAATGAGGGGCTCTCGGCCCAGCATAACCCGGAATTCACGATGCTGGAGGCCTACCAGGCCTACGGTAACTACGAGACGATGATGCGGCTCGTCGAGGAGCTGATCTGCGACGCGGCCAAGACCTTGATCGGGTCGCTTCAGTTCGAGTTCCGCGGCCAGCGCATCGATCTGACGCCGCCGTGGGAACGCGTCTCTTTTGCAAAGGCGATGGAAGAGATCGGGCTCAAACCCCAGGCCTCGCTGGACGAGATCCAGGCGGCGCTCCAGCGCAAGGGGATGAAGGTCAAGGGGCTGACCCGGTCGCAGCTCGTGCGCCTCGTGGAGCAGCTGTTCGAGCCGAAAACGAAAGCCAAGCCGCTGTACGTCGTGGACTACTGGACCGAGCTCTCGCCGTTGGCCAAGAGCACGCCGGATGATCCGCTGATCACCGAGCGCTTTGAGCTCTTCATCGGCGGCATGGAAGTCGCCAACGCGTATTCTGAGTTGAATGATCCCATTGAGCAAAGACGACGGTTTGAAGCGCAATTGGAAGCGGGTTCAGGGCTGGGGGCTGAGGGTTCTGGGCAAAAGCGGAAGCCCCGATCCCCGAGCCCCGAGCCCCGAACCAAGATGATTGACGAAAGTTTCATCGAGGCCTTGGAATACGGCATGCCTCCCGCGGGGGGCCTTGGCGTCGGCGTGGACCGCCTGGCGATGCTTCTCCTCGACCAGCCGTCAATTAAGGATGTCATCTTATTTCCGTTGTTGAAGCCGGAGGCAAGTGGTCAGTGAATAGTGGTCAGTGTTCAGTGAACTGCGGGTGGGGCGCACTTTTTCACTTCACCGACCACCGACCACTAACCACCGACCACTGACATGATGCGATACGAATTCTGGCTGGGGCTGCGCTACCTCTTCGCCAAGCGGCGGGAACGGTTCATCTCGATCATTGCAGCACTCTCGATTGGCGGCGTGGCGCTGGGGGTTGCGGCGCTCATCACGGTGCTAGCGGTCATGAGCGGCTTTGACCACGACATCACAGACAAGCTCGTCAGCATCAACGCCCATCTCGTTGTGGATGCGCCGGAGGGGGTGCGCGATGCGAATGAGCTCATGCGGCAGTTGTCCGCGATGGAGCATATTGTGGGAGTCAGTCCTTTCGTGACCGGGCAGGCGATCCTGCGGTTGCCCAATCAAGCCTTCGGCGTGGTCGTCCGCGGCATCGATCCACAGCGCGATGCGCGGATCAGCCGCTTGAACGACTTTCTGGTCATCGGCACGCTGCCGCAGTCCGATGACGAAGCGGTCATCGGCACCGAGCTGAGCGCCTATCTCGGGGCGCGCCGAGGCGATCAGCTGAAACTTATCAGCCCGGCCGATGGGAAAACGTCCGAGGTGACGATCAGCGGGATCTTCCATTCAGGAATGTACGAATACGACGCTAACCTCATGGGCCTCACGATTCCCAGGGCCCAAGCGCTCTACCATCTGGAAGGCGTCGTCAGCGGCCTGGGCGTGAAGCTCAACCGGCTGGAGGATGCATCAGCGGTGAAGGCGCGCATCGAAGCCGAGGTCGCTCCGGCGTACACCGTGCGGACCTGGATGGAGCTTAACCCCGCGCTCTTCGGCGCCCTGCGGGTGGAGAAGGTCGTCATGTTCGTCATCCTGACGCTGATCGTGGTCGTGGCGGCGCTCAACATCGTCT
>JACQHS010000056.1 GCA_016198915.1 Candidatus Omnitrophota bacterium | reverse complement strand
CCTGAGCTCCACTTGGGCATCCTCGATCACGGGCTGATCTACGGGGACGATATCAACCCCCAACCGGAAGGGGATGATTTCAAGATGACGATGACGTTCACCTCTCCGTTCTGCCCGTACGGGCCGCAGCTCAAGGCCTCGGTCCAGCGCACCATCCAGACGCTACCCGGGGTCAAGAATTCGGTGGTCAACATCGTCTTCACTCCGCCCTGGGATCCCCGGACGATGGCCTCAGAGGACTGCAAGATCGCACTCGGGTTGGACTGGACAGAAGAGGAGTCGGAAGGTGGACCAGGCGTTGAGAACCAGCGTTAGGGCATCCCGCAAGCCCGCGAAGCTCGGGCGAGGGTTGCTTGAGCTGATCGGCAACACCCCGCTGCTGACGCTCTCCCGCATCGAGAGAGACTTCCCCGGCGTACACCTGTTGGCGAAAGCCGAGTGGTTCAACCCGGGCGGCTCGGTGAAGGATCGCGCCGCGGCCTCCATCGTTGCGGACGCCGAGGCATCAGGACGGCTGAGCAACGGCGCTTCGCTCCTTGATGCCTCCTCAGGGAATACCGCGGTGGCCTATGCGATGATCGCGGCGGCCAAAGGCTATCGCGCGACCTTGTGCGTGCCAAAGAACGCCAATCCCCAGGTGCTCGCGTTGCTGAAAACGTATGGTGCTGAAATCGTCCCGACAGATCCGCTGAAAGGTTCCGACGGCGCGATTCGCGAAGCGCGGCGGCTTGCCGCCGAACACCCCGCCAAGTTCGTCTATCTCGATCAGTACAACAATCCCGCTAACTGGCAAGCGCATTACCGCACGACGGCCGAGGAGATTTGGCAGCAGACGAAAGGAACGGTCACCCACTTTGTCGCGGGACTAGGAACCACCGGCACATTTATCGGCACCACCCGGCGGCTCAAAGAGCTCAATCCGATGCTGCGGGCGATCGCGGTGCAGCCGGATGCGGCGCTCCATGGCCTCGAAGGCCTCAAGCATCTCGCCTCGGCCATCGTGCCGGGAATCTATGACCCAGCACTCCCCGATGACACGCAGTTTCTCCCCACCGAAGAGGCCGACGCGGCGGCTGAGCGGCTCATTCAGCAAGAAGGGCTGCTCGTCGGCGCCTCGTCTGGTGCCGCGCTGGCCGCCGGCCTGCGCGTGGCCCGAGCGCTTGCCGCGGCCCATCAGCCAGCCGTCGTCGTCATGATCTTCCCCGACTCCGGCGCCCGGTACGCCGCCGAAATGTGACGAAGATCATAGATTCCCTGCGCCCTTCGTACTATGCTAGTTGCAACGACAGGAGGGCGCGATGACACCTCGAACGAACGCCATCCCCCGAGCGACACGACGCCCCGCAGCAATCTCTACAAAGACCTCTGCCGCACAGGAAGGCCTGGCGCGCCACGGCATTCGCCATCCTGGTCAGGTGTGGTGGAACCTTCGGGCTCCGGCATTGTACGAAGAAGCGCTGCGGCGTCGGGAAGGGCAACTGGCGCAAGGCGGAGCACTCGTCGTGCGCACCGGCCAGCACACCGGCCGCTCACCCAACGATAAGTTCATCGTGAAAGAACCCTCCAGCGCCGAGCGCATCTGGTGGGGCAAGGTGAACCGGCCGTTTGAGGCGCGAAAGTTCGACGCACTGCACCAGCGCATCCTCGCATACCTGCAAGGCAAGGACCTGTTCATCCAAGATTGTTTCGCGGGGGCGGATCCGGCTTACCGGCGGTCCGTCCGCGTGATCACCGAGACCGCGTGGCACAGCCTCTTTGCCCGCACCATGTTTCTTCCTGGTGGCGGCGAAGAGTTCGTGCCGGAGTTCACCGTGCTCCATGCCCCGAACTTTCAGGCTGACCCGGAGCGCGATGGCACCAATTCTCCCACGTTCATCATCGTCAATTTTGGCAAGAAACTCGTGCTGATCGGCGGCACGAGCTACGCCGGCGAAATCAAGAAGTCGGTCTTCACCATCATGAACTACCTCCTGCCGCAGGAGCACGTTCTGTCCATGCACTGCGCAGCGAACGTCGGCCCGAAGGGTGACGCGGCGATCTTTTTCGGCCTCTCCGGCACCGGCAAGACATCGCTGTCCGCGGATTCCCGTCGGACGCTCATCGGCGATGACGAGCACGGCTGGAGCGACCGAGGCCTCTTTAACTTTGAGAACGGCTGCTACGCGAAGATGATCCGTCTCTCCCCCGAGGCCGAGCCGGAAATTTACGCGACGACGCGTCGGTTCGGCACGGTGCTGGAAAACGTCGCCATGGATCCAGTGACGCGCACGCTGGATTTGGATGATGACTCACTGACAGAGAACACGCGTGGGGCATACCCGATTGAGTTCATCCCCAACGCCAGCCCGACGCGGATGGCCGGGCATCCCGCCAACGTGATCATGCTGACCTGCGACGCCTTCGGCGTCATGCCGCCGATCGCCAAGCTCACCTCTGAGCAGGCCATGTACCATTTCATCTCCGGCTATACCGCCAAAGTGGCAGGGACCGAGAAGGGGATTACCGAGCCCAAGGTGACCTTCAGCGCCTGCTTCGGCGCGCCGTTTATGGCCCTGCATCCGTGCGTCTATGCCAAACTCCTCGGTGAAAAAATCGAGCGGCACCAGGTGACCTGTTGGCTCGTTAATACCGGCTGGACCGGCGGGCCGTATGGCGTCGGCAGCCGTATTGCGATCGGCTACACCCGGGCGATGGTGGAGGCGGCGTTGTCGGGCGCGCTGCGCGACACACCCACCAAGACCGATCCGACCTTTGGTTTCGAAGCCGTCATGCGCTGCCCGGGCGTTCCGGACGAGCTGCTGGATCCTCGCAGCACCTGGAAGGATGCCAAGGCCTACGACACGAAGGCGCAAGAGCTGGCGACGAAGTTTCGCGAGAACTTTGTGCCGTTTGCCGACTGTGAGCCGGCCGGTGTTGCCGCGGCTGGCCCAACGCTGTGGAAGAACTGATGGGTTGGCTGAAGACCGAGCAACCGACGGTGAGTAAGAAAGTGCGGGTTCGCAAGGCCGTCATTCCCGTGGCATCGCCGTCACGGGCGAGGCGCGTGGGATCTCGCCAAGAGGGGACGCTGTGGCAGCGTCGGATGCGCACACTGGCCCTTCGGCTGCCGAAGGGCAAGACGCGGCGCGACCGATCGGGTGCTCCGCGCAAACGCGGCGGGTAGTCCACCAGGAGGCGACGATGCAGATTCGAGAGCTGATGACCAGCAATCCTGCCGCCTGTGTGCCGACGGATTCCTGCGCGACAGCGCTTGAGCTCATGGGGCGGCGCGCCTGCGGGTTTCTTCCAGTGGTCGATACGCAGGCGATCAAGCGGGTGGTAGGGGTTGTGACAGACCGGGATATTGCACTTCGGTTGGGGCAGATGGACTTGCCAGCCAGCCAAGTGACGGTCGCCTCCTGCATGACAAGCAACCCGAAGACCACGACCCCGGAGACAGAGTTGGAGGAAGCCGCTAAAGTCATGGAGGGCGCGGCGGTCCATCGGTTGCCGGTCATTGCGGATGGGCGGTTGGTCGGCATCTTGTCGCTGAAGGACATCGCGCTGGCGGCCCGCAAGCAGTGGGCGTACTCCGGGCCGCACGTCGCCGAGCGCCAGATGACCGAGATCATCGAAGCCATCGCTGCGGCTCAGTTGCCGCGAAAAGCGTAAGTGGCAACGTTTGGTGCTCCAGAAGTGGCCGTAAGCGGACCGCATGGACCGCTGGCGTAGAACAGCCGGGCTAGGGCTGGGCCCACTCGTGGCCCTGAGCCTGCTCTTCCTGCCGTTACCCTCCCTCTCGCCCGTGGCGCACCGGCTGGCGTCGATTGTCGCGCTCGTCGTCATCTTCTGGCTGACCGAGGCCATTCCCATTCCGGTCACCGCCTTGCTGGGAGCGGCGCTGGCGGTCGTCTTTGGCGTCGCCTCCGCGAAATCCGTCCTGGCGGCGTTCGGCGATCCGATCATCTTTCTGTTCATCGGCAGCTTCATGCTGGCACGGGCGATGCAGGTGCACGGCATCGACCGTCGGATCGCCTTCAGCCTGCTATCGCATCCGTGGGTCGGGGCGAGCACCTACCGCACGCTCTGGGCGCTCGGGCTGACGGCCTGCCTACTGTCCATGTGGATCAGCAATACCGCCTGTGTGGCGATGCTGTTTCCGGTGGCGCTGGCCATCGCGCGCACGACAGGTGAACTGCTCCACGCCAACGATGATGATGCGGAAGCTCCGCGCCTGCGCTACACCACGGGGCTGCTGCTGATGCTCGCCTACGCAGGCTCAGTTGGCGGTGTTGCCACGCCGGTTGGCACCCCGCCCAACCTGATCGGACTGGCCCTCATTGAGCAGGGGCTGGGTGTGCGGATCGGGTTCGTGCAGTGGATGCTCTTCGGCGTCCCCGTGGCCCTCGCGCTCCTCGCGGTCGTCTACGGGGTGATCGTGCTGATGTTCCCTCCGGAGCTGCGCGCGGTGCCGGGACAGCTGATGCGGATGCGCCAGGCGCGTGGCGCACTCGGGCCGATGACGGCGGGCGAGCGGAACAGCCTCATCGCCTTCGGTCTTGCGGTGGCCTTGTGGGTGGTGCCGGGACTCCTCGGGCTTGCGCTGGGTGCCGTGCATCCGACGGTTCGGTTGCTGGGTGAACGCCTGCCGGAAGGGATCGTGGCGCTGCTGGCGGCCTGCCTGTTATTTGTGTTGCCGACCGACTGGGCCAAGCGCGAGATGACCCTGCGCTGGGATCAGGCAGTGCGAATTGACTGGGGGACAGTGCTGCTCTTCGGGGGCGGCATCGCCTTGGGACGGATGATGTTCGATACGGGACTTGCGGAAGCCATCGGCCGCGGGCTGCTGGGGGCGCTCGGCTTGCACAGTCCTGTGGCGATCACCGGCGCTGCGGCCGCCATCGCCTCGGTGATCAGTGAGACCTGCTCCAACACCGCCTCGGCCAATATGGTGGTGCCGGTCATGCTCTCCGTCGCGGAGTCGGTTGAAGCGCCCGGGCTGTTCGTGGCGGTTGCCGCGACCCTGGGCGCGAGCATGGGCTTCATGCTGCCGATTTCCACACCGCCCAACGCAATCGTGTACGGCTCGCGCGCCGTGCGCATCACCGACATGATCCGCGCCGGCCTGCTGCTGGACCTGATCGGTTTCTTCGTCATCTGGGCCGCCTGTGCGTGGCTGGTGCCGTTGGCGCTGTCGTGGTAACCGCGCCCCCTTGCTGATGGAAATCATAGAAGCCGTGTGGGGATGGTGGTACGCTTGACGTGGAACCGGGAGAGCAAGCCCGCGACTCCAACGACACCCAGCGTTTCTGGGTCCCCACATGAGGGGAACACGGGAGGTTCGTGAGGGCGCGCGACATCCGGGACCAACCAGGGAAGGAGGTTAGAGCATGGCCCTGGGCAAGTGCAAGACCCCTGGATCCGCCGAGTAAGTCAGCGCGTGGCAAGGGAAGACAAGGCGGCGGGTCCAGGGTGATTTTTTAGCGGCGCTGGTGGATGCCAGCGCCGTTCGTGTTTTGGGCCACACCTGCTATAATTGCGTGGACTGGTTGGAGGGTCATGAGCGAGCCACAAGCCTTGCACGCGCGGGTCCGTGAGCACCACGGCATCACGGTCGGGGGGGCGGTGCGCACCCGGTTGCGCGATGCGGTGTTCGGCACACAGGACGGCTTGATCTCAACGCTGGGCGCCCTCACCGGCATCGCCGCAGGAACCGGGAGTCCCACCGCGGTGGTGGTCGCGGGCTTTGTCATCATCGTGGTGGAATCGCTGTCCATGGCCGCCGGCTCCTACCTCTCGTCGAAATCCCAGCGGGAGTACCTCGAGCGGCTGCTGAAAGAAGAAGAAGAAGAGATCGCCCGCGATCCCGAGGGCGAACGCCAGGAATTATGGGAGATGTACCGCAGCCGCGGGTACGCCGATGCGGAAATCGAAATCATCGCCAAGCGGCTCATGAGCAACCCCAAGCTCCTCTTGGAGGACATGGCGCACAAGGAACTCGGAATTTCTCCGGAGGCGCTCGAGGAGCCGTTTGGCAACGCGGTCGTGATGGGGACCGCCTACGTCGCGGGCGGGTTGATTCCCGTCCTGCCGTATCTGGCGCTGCCAATTGTGCAGGCCATGCCCATCTCAATCGCGGGCACGTTGCTGGCCCTCTTTCTGTTCGGCGGCCTCAAGGGACGGATCGTTAAGCAGAGCTGGTGGCGCAGCGGTGTAGAGATGCTCGCCGTCGCCGGGGTCGCGGCACTGGCCGGCTTTCTCATCGGCCGTCTGACAAACGTGATCATTCACTAGCCGACGTAATGGCCGACTCCCCCCGCACCATCGAACAATTGCTCGCAACGTCCGAACCCTTCAAGTCGCTCGGACCCGCGGACCGCCGCTCGCTGGCTTCGGCCTCCAGAGAGACGCGCTACGCCAAGGGCGAAACGGTCTTCCGCGAGGGCGATCCGGCCGAGGCGGTATGCCTCGTCAAGGAAGGCCGCGTCCACCTGATGAAGTTCTTGGAAGGCGGGCAGGCCTCGACGACCTGCGTCATGACCGGCGGCGACACCTTCTGCTGCCTGCCGGCACTGGACCGTCAGCCCTACCCGGCGGATGCGGTCGCCGCCGTCGATTCCGTCGTCGTCCGCATTCCGACGAGCGCCTTCCATGATCTCCTCCAGCGCAACCCCGCGTTCCTGCAACGGTCGCTGTGCCTGTTCTGCGAACGGCTGCGGCAGGTAGAGCATCGCAGCTGCCGGATCTATGATTCGGTGGAGCGGCGTCTGGCGCAGTCGCTGCTGACGCTCTCAAAGAAGTTCGGCGCCACGATTCCCCTGACCAAGCATGAGTTGGCCGAGCTGTCCAACACGACCGTCGAAACCACCATCCGCGTCCTGAGCCAGCTCAAGAAGCAAGGCATCCTCAAGTCCTCCCGCGGCTCCACGACCATCACCAAGCCCGAGCAGCTTCGACATCTCGCCGGCGCCTAGCCGCTGAACCGCTCTCCGACCGCTTCTCTGATCTAGATCATAGACGTTCCAGAGGGCCCAGCGGTACAGTAAACGCAAATGCAGACCAAGACGCTGCTCCGCATCCCGGTGTTTCAAGGCCTTCGCGCCGCGCGGCTGGGGGCGCTCATCCGCGACGCCGAAACACGGCGGTATAAAAGAGGGCAGACGATCTTTCAGCAAGGCGAGCGCGCCGATGCCGTCTGGGTGGTGGTGAAGGGGTGGGTGCATCTCGTGCGCTGCCCCTCGCCGCAGGATGGCGCTCACGCGGTCGTGCTGTACACCATCACCCGACGGGAGGTGCTCTGCGGCGTGTCCGCCCTGGAGCCGGGCCGCTACACCGCCAGTGGAGTGGCCGGGACGGATTCCACCGTGGTTCGGATTCCCGGAGCGGACTTTGTCGCAGCACTTCGGCAAGAACCAGAGCTTGCCTTCCGGGTCCTGCAGCTCTACGCGCAGCGGATTCGGTTGATGGCTGAGCATCTTGGCGGCATGGTGGATCCGGTGCCCAAGCGAGTCATGCGCTCGATCCTGCGGCTCTATCGCCAGTTCGGCGCCACGGTGCTCGTCACGCACCGAGAGCTGGCCCAGATGTCGTGGACAACGACGGAAAGCGCCATCCGGGCGGTGCGGCGGCTCAAGCGGCGTGGGTTTGTCAGCGGCACCCGCGGGCGGCTGACCATCAAACAGCCGGCCGCGATGCAGGAGTGGCAGAAGTCAGGAAACGACCACCTCCCATGATGATGACACAGACGGCTCACTTCATCGCACGCCCCTCCGAAGCCGCGGAACTGAAGGAACGACGACGCGAGCCGCGGCTGGCGGTTCACGCGCCGGTCTTTGTGCGCAGCCTCATCGAAGAGCCGGGCAGGCCGCTGCACGAAGGGCGCACAACCGACCTCAACCTGCACGGTGCGTATCTGACCGTTCCGCGATGGAAGCCGCTCGCAGTGGATGAAGCCCTCCTGCTGTCGATACGGATCCCTCCGCACGACCAGGCGAAATTTCCCCATCCGCGTTTTGCCGCCTGCGGATGCGTCGTGCGGATTGACCAGCTGCCACTGGAGGACCAGACCGAAACCGCGCGCCTTGGCCTTGCCGTGGAATTCATTGACATCTAGAGAGTGTATGACGCTTGTCATAGAACCCAGGACAGGATGTGACTAAGCTTGTGGGTGTAGAGCGTGGAGCCGGAGGCGAAGGCGGGAGGCGACGATGGCCGTGACAGCGAT
The DNA here is from genome assembly GCA_016198915.1 of Candidatus Omnitrophota bacterium. Lineage (GTDB taxonomy): Bacteria > Omnitrophota > Gorgyraeia > Aquiviventales > Aquiviventaceae > JACQHS01. The sequence continues at coordinate 2,514 of JACQHS010000056.1, read as the reverse complement.
GTTGAAGAAGGACCACGAGGTGCTCCGGCGCAAGCTGGAGTTCATCGAAACGGCCCTCCAGGTAGCGCCGCACAGCGTGTTTGTCCTGCGCGAGATGTGCCACTCGCTCATGAAGATGCTCGACGCGCATATCCGCCGGGAAGAGGAAGCGCTCTCTCCATACACGAATCGCATCCGCGCGATCCTGCGCTACCGCGAGGGACATGACCACGCCGATCAGCAGCAGGTGCTGCGGGACATCAACACGATGCTCCTGGCGGGGATCAAGATGCCGACGAGCACCGTGGTGAACCGGCTCTCGCACCTGATTGAAGAGCTGCGCGAGCACATGGCGGAAGAAGAACACGAAGTGTTCCCGGCGGTCGAGAGGGCGGAGGAGGAGGTGCGGTCGGGTGCGAGGGTACCACTGCCGCCGCTGATCACCCAGCAGATGAGCGCCAATGCGGTCATGAAGGCGTTTCCGGCCGCCCGCGCCGTGTTTGAGAAGCATGGGGTTCGGTGCGGCTGCGACGGCTGCGACTGCCTGGATGAGCTGGCCTGGCGCCGGGGGCTCGATGTGAGCGAGCTGATCAATGAGCTGCGCGAAGCCGTTGAGGCAGGGGCCGTACCCCTCCAGGCGAATGAGCCGGTGCCGGATGTTGAAGATGCTGTTGCGGTATGAGCCGGTTGGCCACGTTGAGCGTCCACCATGCGGGCCATTGACCGCCTCAAGCGGGACCATGCGATTCTTCGCGCCAAGCTCGATGTGCTGGAGTCGGCGCTGAAGCTGGGGCCGGAGGCGTGGTTCGTGCTGCGCGAGGTGTGTTTTACGCTGGCGCGGCAAATCCGCGACCATCTGCGTCGGGAAGAAGCGCTCATAGCGGTTGTGCGCACCCAGCTGGATCCCACCACCGTCGGTCACATTCGCTTGGAGCACCAGGACGAACCCCAGCATCTGCAGACGATCAACCGGCTCTTTATCACGGAACAGGGGCAGTCGCTCGATCGGATTCGGCCGGAACTGACCCGCGTGATCGAAGGGTTGCGTCACCATATGGATGAAGAAGAGGCTCAGCTGTTCCCGGCGTTAGAGCAGGTCCTCGGGGCGCGGGACGTGCCGTGGTCCACCGGCAGGTCGCCGCACCTTGAGGAGACGATGACCGTCAACCGCGTCATGCAGCAGTACCCACAGGCCCGCGGCGTGTTCGAGCGGCTGTTCGTGAACGTGCCGTACGAAGGGTGCACCTGCCTGGATGAGGTCGCGTGGCGCCGCGGCTTGGAGAGCCGCGAGCTGCTGGAGCGGCTGGAGCAGGTGATCGGCATGGAGGACACGTGATGCCGGATGACGTGGACGTCGGGTTCCGCTACCAACCCCGGTATTGCGCGCTGTTAGGCAAGTACGTCTGGGCCATCCGGACGCGCCAGGCCGACGGCACATGGCGGACCGTCAACTGCCTCGACAAGGACGAACCCTGTTTCAGCGTGGCGTGCACCTTCACTACGGAACGGGGGGAGTGGCCGTTTCGCAGCGCGTCCACGGAACAGATGACCCCCAAAGTGCAATAAGAGGGGTCTTTATTTTTTTATCGGCGAGATTGTGAAACATTTCACGAGCGAGGAGGTGGCCAATGGGTTTACAGCGTTGGGTGGTGGGCATGGCGAGCGGTCTTCTGATGTGGGGGGTGGCGGGCCTCTCGACCGTCGCTGCCCTCGAGCGCGATCCGCTCATCCAGCTTCTGATCAAGAAGGGCGTGATTACCGAGCAGGAGCTGGCCCAGGTCGAAACGGACCTGGCCGCCGGCCAAGCCAAGGTTGCCGACACATCCGTCATCCATGTCGGCCAGGGGACGCTCAAAGTTGGAGGCCTCTTCCAAGGCTGGGCCTTGTGGGATGGGAACGACAACGACCGCTTCCGCATCCGCCGCACCGAGCTGAAATTTGCCGGCGACGTCCTGGGCGATGAGCGGTTTAAGTACACCGTCATGATCGATCCCGTCCAAGTCCAGGAGGACAACACCCGGCGGACCGTCCTGCAAGATGCGTTCTTTACGCTCGACAAGATCGACTGGCTGCCGCACCACAAGATCGACCTCGGGCAATATAAACTGCCCCTGACGGAAGAGGGACTGCGTTCCTCAGCCAAGCTGGATTTCGCTGAGCGATCCTTCATCGGCCGCACCTTCGGGGATCAGCGGGACGTCGGGGCCATGCTGACCGGCGAGTGGCCGGCCCTCACGTACCAGGCAGGCGTCTTCAATGGCTCAGGCCAGAACCAATCGGACGCCAACGACGGCAAGGACCTTGCGGGACGCGTCGTGCTTCGGCCCCTCAAGGCGTGGGAGCTGGTCGGAGAGGCGCCCGAGCTGGGGCAGCTGGAAGTTGGGATGGCCGGCTATTACCGGCATGACCGCGGCACCACGCGCGAGAAGAAACGGCTGGCGTATGAGGTGCGCTACGACTACAAGCGCCTGTCGCTCAAGTCTGAGTACGCCTTCGGGCAAGGGACGGCCGGCAGCAATGCCACGACAGAAAATT